>JALYLU010000482.1 GCA_030774075.1 Actinomycetota bacterium
GGCCTCGCGCGAACGGCGACACGGGGCGACGTCGGGCGCGTGGTCATTGCGCAGCTCGTTCCCGCGATGAATGCCCTTGCGGGTGGCGTGTCGGAGCTCGATACGCTGGGTGAACGACTGATATTCGTCGCGACGAGCGACGGATCGGCTGATGCGACGTTCCCGTTTGTGCCGCTCGACGAAGCCGTACTGAGTCGTGATGCCATCAAGACCGCGCAACCGATCTTCATCGCCAACAGCGATGAGTTCAGAGCCCGCTACCCGGAGCTCGAGGCCCTGCAGGTCGCAGGCGAGTTCGAGGCACTCGCGACGCTTCCGCTGCTCGTCGACGGCAGACCGATCGGCTCGCTCGCCCTGATCTTCGCGGAGCCGCGAGATTTCCCGGCCTCGGAGCGGCAGTACCTCGAGATCGTCTCGGGCCTGTGTGCGCAGTCGTTGTGCCGGGCCCAGGCCCTCGAAGCGGAGCAGTTGCTCGCGGTCCGCCTCGCGCGGCTACAGGAGATCAGCGACCTCGCGCTGGCACGCCTGCCGATCGACGAGCTGCTCAGCGAGCTCCCGGGACGAATCGCCGCGCTCCTCGAGTGCGACACCGTGCGCATCCTCTTGTTGGACGAGTCGGGCCGCGAGCTCGTCGAGAGCGGTGGAACCGCGTTCGACGCGGGGACGATTCCGCTACGCGTGCCCGTCGGTCACGGTTTCGCCGGACGCGTCGCGGAACGAACGGAACCCGTCGTGGTGGACGACCTCTCCCAGATCGACGTGGTCGGCGACGTGTTGCGCGGCAACGTGCGTAGCGCGGCGGGTGTTCCCCTACACGCCGAGACGTTGCTCGGTGTCCTCGATGTCGGCAGCCGCAGTCTGCGCCATTTCGGCGACGCCGATATCGACCTGCTCCGGTTGGCGGCCGACCGGATCGCGAGGGCCATCGAACGGGGTCGCGTGTTCGAGCTCGAGCGAGCGGCACGCGAGCGATCGGAGTTTCTCGAGCGCACTAACGCGCTGTTGACGCGGTCGCTCGAGATCCCCGACGTCATGCGGCAGGTCGTGCAGGCAGCCGTCCCCCGCCTCGGCGATTGGTGCCAACTCGCCGTCTTCACCGACGAGCAATCGAACATTCCGAGCATCGAGGTCGCGCACGTCGACCGCGACAAGCTGGTGTGGGCACGGGAGCTCCGTGACCGATTCCCGTATGACCCCGACGGACTGACCGGCATCCCGGCCGCGGTGCGCACCGGCACGACGCAGTACTACCCCGAGATCAACGACGAACTCATCGCCCTCGCGGTTCCAGACCCCGACCTGCGCGACGTGCTCCGACAGCTCCGCGTGCGGTCCATGATCAACGTTCCTCTACGGGGCCGCACGGGCATCCTCGGCGCGCTCCAACTCGTCCAGGCCGAGTCCGGGCGACGCTACGCCCCCGCCGACGTCCAGCTCGCCGAGACCGTCGCGGCGCGCATCGCGATCGCGCTCGAGAACGCGAGGCTCTACGAACGCGAACGCGAGATCGCTGGGACTCTCCAACGGAGCCTGCTGGCACCTCACCTCCCCGAGGTCCCGCGCTTCGAGCTCGCCCACCGCTACTGGACCAGCGACACCGCGCTCGTCGGCGGCGACTTCTACGACGTGATCAACGTCGGTCCTGATTCGTGGGGAGTGGTCGTCGGCGACGTTTCCGGCAAGGGCATCACCGCGGCCGCGCTCACCGGCGTCGCCCGCCAGACGGCTCGCGCCGCAGCCCGCCACGCGGCCGGACCATGCGAGGTCCTCGAGTGGGTCGACGATGCACTCAAGGACCAGGCCGACCAGTTCGGCGGCCAGTACTGCACCGCGGTCTACGGGCTCCTTGAACGCGGCGATCCCGAGCGCGCCGATCAGTGGCGTTTCCGCTTTGTGCTCGGAGGGCATCCGCGGCCGGTACACATCCCCGCCGGCGAGGAGCCCAGACTCGTGGGCACGCCCGGCAGCCTGCTCGGCTGGCTCGCCAGACCGACCTTCCACGAGACCGAGCTCGTGCTCGCACCCGGCGACACCCTGCTCCTCTACACCGACGGTGTCACCGATGTCGCCGGACCGTCTGCGCTCGACGACGCCGGGCTGCTCGCGATCGTCGCCGAAGCGATGCGCGAATCTCCCGAGGCCACCGTGACCGCGCTCTTCCAGGCGCTCGAGACGCGCCACGCGCGAGCCGCTCGGCGCGACGACACCGCGATCCTCGCGTTACACAACCCGGCCACAACCACCGCTATCCACCCGCGTTCCAAGATCGATCTCCCGGCTCTCGTGTCGAGCCCCCGCCGAGCCCGCCGCTTCGTGCGCGACACGCTCACACCCCTCGACGTGCCCACCACTTCGATCGACGACGCCGAGGTCGTCGCATCGGAGCTCGTCATGAACTCGGTGATACATGCCCGATCGGAGGTGACGCTTTCGGTCGAGTGCACAAACCGTCTGGTTCGCCTGCGGGTCGACGATCACTCTGCCGTTCGCCCGGTGGTCCGTAACACGGACCCCGACGCAGCAACGGGCCGCGGACTATTGATCATCGAGCAACTCGCATCCCGGTGGGGCGTCGACCTGCACCGCGAGGGAAAGACCGTCTGGGTCGAGCTCGACCTCTGACGCGGGGCGCGCAAGTTGCCGAGCGCGCCGTCGACAAGATGATTCGGGCGGATCGCACAGCTCCGGAGATCAAACACACCTTGACTGTGCGTGCCGAAAACCCGTTCGGCTGCGCCGTCGTGGCGGTTGGAGCACGCGACGGGAGGTCGTGTGGGGGAGTGGGCGCGTCGGAGTTGACGTTGCCGTGTTGGGTTGGCTGTTGTAGACGCCGCTCCTGATCCGATCACGTCGCGCGAAATGCCTGCTCAGCAAACCCGGACGGGTTTTCGGCACCCACAGGCGGGAGCCGGCTTGGGCGAGGGTGGCTCTGATCCCCGAGGAGGGGTTGATGAGCGAGACGCGGAAGTATCGAACGTGCACTCCGGACCAGAAGCTCGAGATCGTTGTCGCGGGGCCGCGCGATCGAATGTCCGCGATGTGTGCCGCGAGCACGGCATCGCGGAAACGTTGTATTACCGGTGGCGGGACCGGCTGTTCGAGGGCGGCAAGGCTGCGCGCGGGTAGCTGCCACGAATGGCCGGGGCCCGGCAGAGAAGAGCCGTATGCGCACGGGCCCATGCGACTCGTCGCGCTTAGCATCAGGCAGTGATGGAATGCCCGGCTGTTCTCTGGGAAAACGCGGAGGGCGACTTCAGGTGCGAGCTCGGAGAACGATGCCCGGCGCTCAGCTTGCGCGACGACGCCCAGGCGTATCGAGAAGCGCACCCGAACAGACGCCAGCCACCCCATTGGGTCAGGGGTGACAAAGGCGAAGCGGAGGAGATTGGGGGCGAGGGGTAGGTGCGTAGACCTGTCCCCGCCGCGCTTCGTTCGTCGATCGTCACGGCGAAGCAACCTGCTTCACTCTCGCTGATCGAGCTGTTGCGCGCATCGGATCAAGCAAGGCGAGTTGGGGAAGATCGAATCCGCGCCGCGACGTTCTATGACGCGCACCGCGAGGAGATCAGGGCAACGGATACATGCGTCGCGGCCTGCGAGTGCGGAGCCGGCGACACAACGTTCAACCATCGCACGGTCGCCGTGCTTGGCGTCAACAATCAGGGTAGGCCGGAGGGGCCCGGCATCGACCTGCTCGCTCTCGTCTGCAAGAACTGTGGCATTATCCGGTTCTTCCCTGCGAGGGTCATGCAGCTCCCGGTCGCTTAGGCCGCCCTCAAACTGACCCGCTACCGCCGTTGACGACGGGTGTACGTTGTGAGTGGAGTCCCGAGAAGGTAACTGAAGGCGGTTTCGCAAGAAGCCACCGGAGGAAACTGTCTCGGGTCTTCGTTGTTCGCGACGCGTGCTCCTCGCAGCGTCGATCAGCAGTGGGCGATCTCGCACCCTCAACCGCGCGTTCCGTCAGCGGCCGCGACCAGCACCGACTTGACGAAGGTTTTGCGTCGGATTGCCGGACCGCCACGAAGATTCGAGGCGCTCGCGCGAAACGCGTACCTTGCATGGGCATCCCGTCGAGGTTCGGCAATCTCACGACCGCTGGTCTACGGATGTGTCCGACGAGTGTTGTCAGGAGGCTCTCGTGCCAGAAGTCGGTGACCAGATTCAGGTGATGAGCACCAAGGTGGATCAGGCGACCCGAAG
>JALYLU010000483.1 GCA_030774075.1 Actinomycetota bacterium
GGCGTAGGGAACTGGCCTTCGACAAGCACAGTTTCCCCCGCCAGGAGGGCGTTTTCGCGGACGCGCGATCACGATCAGACGACCGTTACTGAAACGTCCGGGTTAAGTGGTTGCGCCGAACGACTCGAATCCGGACCGGGTCGTCATATGTCGGTGGTTCGTTTGCTCCTCTCGGCTCGCGGTATCGGCTTTGATCCGGGCGGCAGCAGGTCGGAGTTGTATTTGCTCGACGTATTTCGTCGGGCGCGACTGCCTCTGCCTGTACAGCAGCATCGGGTGAAGGTCGGATCCAAGACGTTCCGGCCCGATTTCGCCTGGCCCGATCGCAAGGTGTTCGCCGAGTACTACGGCTTGCCGTTCCACATTGGTGCGAGCGCAGTCGTCGCGGACAGCGAGCGGCTGACCGCGTTGTCGGCGGCGGGCTGGTTGCCCCTTGTGTTCACCCACGCGTCGTCTGATCGGGAGATCGTCGAACGCACGGTCGCCGCGCTCAATCAGCGCGGCGACGAATGCGAGATCAGCGCGTAGCAGCCCCGTGCCGGGTTGTTGGCAAGAATCGCGCGTGTCTCGTGCCGATTTCCTTGCAAACTGTTGGCAAGAATTGCGCCTGTCGGGCAGCGGTTTTATTGCGAACTGTTGGCAAGAATTCCGGCGCGCGTAGCCTGGCGGGCGTGACTCGAGGGCCTGATCTGTTCGCGTCGGCGGTCGAAGAGCGTCTCGCGCGGAAGGCTCCGCTCGCCGCTCGCTTGCGGCCGCGGACGCTCGACGAGGTCGTCGGGCAGGTTCACCTCCTCGGGCCCTCGAAACCGCTGCGGGTCCTCATCGAGTCGGATCGGCTGTCGTCGGTCATTATTTGGGGTCCGCCCGGCACCGGCAAGACAACGATCGCCCGGCTCGTCGCGGGGGTGAGTGAGAAGGCGTTCGAGACGCTCAGCGCGGTGAGCGCGGGCGTCAAGGACGTGCGCGAGGTCGCGGAGCGAGCACGGGCGAGGCTCGGAGAGCGGGGCCAGGGGACGATCCTGTTCCTCGACGAGGTACACCGCTTCTCGCGCGCACAGCAGGACGTCCTGTTGCCGTTCGTCGAGGAGGGTCTGCTCGTACTCGTCGGCGCGACGACCGAGAACCCGTTCTTCTCACTTACCGGCCCGCTGCTCTCGCGCAGCACGTTGTTCCGTCTCGAGCCGCTCGACGATCCGGCGCTCGAGGAACTCGCGCGGCGCTCGCTCTTCGACGTCGAGCGCGGACTGGGCTCCGAGCCGACCGAGATCGACGACGACGCGCTCCGCCATCTGATCGACAAGAGCGAGGGTGACGCGCGGCATCTGCTCACGGTGCTCGAGGTCGCGCACGCGTTGACGGTCCAGGCCGACCGCACCACCATGACGCTGGCCGACGCGGAGGCCGCGCTCGCATTACGCAGCGTGCGCTACGGCGACGACGAGCACTACGACATCATCTCCGCGTTCATCAAGTCGATGCGCGGCTCCGATCCCGACGCGGGCTTGTACTGGCTCGCGCGAATGCTCGAAGCGGGTGAGGATGCGCGTTTCATCGCCCGCCGGCTCGTCATTCTCGCGAGTGAGGACATCGGACTCGCCGATCCGCAGTCGCTCCTCACCGCCGACGCGGCCGCGAGGGCCGTCGAGTACGTCGGGCTGCCGGAGGTCGCGATCAACCTCGCGCACACGGTGATCCATCTCGCCCTGGCGCCCAAGAGCAACAGTGTCATCTCGGCGCGCGGCGCGGCGACCAGCGCGGTCCGTGATCGCCGGCCGGGTCCCGTTCCGATGCATCTGCGCGACGCCCACTATCGCGGGGCGCAGATGCTCGGCCACGGGAAGGGCTACGTCTATCCTCACGACGACCCGAACGGTTGGGTGCCGCAGGAGCATCTCCCGGTCGAGGTGGCCGGCGAGCAGTTCTACCGTGCCACCGGGCACGGCGCCGAGCAGATCCTGACCCAGCAGTGGCGGAAGCGACGCGGAGAGGACGCGGAAGAAGATGTCGACGAGTGATGGGTTGGCGATCATCGCGGCCACGGTCGTAACCATCCTCGTGGCCGTCCTCGCCACCGTGCTGGTCTTCCTGTCGCGAACGTTGCGCGAGTTGCGAGCGGCGCTCGTGATTCTCGAGGAGGACGCGCTCGCGTTGCTCGACGACGCGCGGGTCTCCGTCCGCGACGCGGCGACCGAGATCGACCGCGTCGAACGGCTCGTGACGTCCGCCGAGCGGCTCGACGAGGCGAAGCGCGCCATCGCGACACCGGTCGTGAAGGCAATGGCATTCGGTACCGGCGTATCGCGCGCGGCCCAACGGCTGCGCGAAGGGGAGGCGCGACGCGGCCTGCCGACGTCGAAGCGCCGGAGATCGGCGTCGTGATCAAGCGTCTCGTGTGGCTCGTCATCGGTTTTCTTCTCGGTCTGGGATCGTCGTGGACCGTGATGCGTCGTGTACGTCGCGTCGCCGTTCGGCTCGCGCCGCCCGACGTCGTCGACCGCTGGAGCGGGAGCGTCCGCGCCGCCGTGCAGGAAGGGCGCGACGCCATGCGCGCCCGCGAAGCGGCATTCAAAGGCAGCTCCGTCCGTAGCGGTGGCAAGTAACCTGGCGCGGCGATGCCCGACCGTCCGACCACCGCCGACGAGCTGCGCCGCGCCTTCGTGGAGTTCTTCACCGAGCGCGCGCACGTGCACGTGCCGTCGGCGAGCGTCATCCCCGTCGACAAGTCACTGCTGTTCACCGTCGCGGGCATGGTGCCCTTCAAGCCGTACTTCACCGGCGAGGAAACCGCGCCGTACACGCGTGCGGTGTCCGTCCAGAAGTGCGTGCGGGCGGGAGGGAAGCACAACGACCTCGACGACATCGGGCGGACGAACCGGCACTTCTCGTTTTTCGAGATGCTCGGCAACTTCAGCTTCGGCGACTACTTCAAGGCCGAGGCGATCCCGTGGGCGTGGGAGTTCTACACGGGGGTCCTGAAGCTCGACCCCGATCGACTCTGGGTGACCGTGCACGAGGACGACGACGAGGCCGAGCAGATCTGGCGCGAGCGTGTGGGCTTTCCGGCCGTTCGGATCCAGCGCCTCGGCGACGAGAATTTCTGGCGGATGGGCGATACCGGGCCGTGCGGGCCTTCGTCGGAGATCTTCTGGGATCTCGGGCCCGAGTTCGGCCCCGACGGGGGGCCGATCACCGAGGCGGACCGCTATATCGAGATCTGGAACCTCGTGTTCATGCAGTTCGACCAGCAGGCCGACGGTACGCGCGTCCCACTGCCGAAGCCGAGCATCGATACGGGCGCCGGTCTCGAGCGCAACTTGATGGCGTTGCAGGAGAAGACGTCGATCTGGGACATCGACATCTTCACGCCATTGCGGGCCTCGGCGGAGCGGGTCACCGGTGCGCGCTCGGGCGCCGGCGAGTCAACCGATGTGTCCTTGCGCATCATCGCCGAGCACGCGCGCACGATGACGTTCATGGTGAGCGACGGTGTGCGGCCGTCGAACCAGGAGCGTGGCTACGTCTTGCGGCGGATCATCCGCCGAGCCGTGCGGCATGCGTATCTGCTGGGCGCGCGCGACGTCGTGATGCCGGCGATGGTCGACGCGGTGGTCGCAACGATGAGCAACGCGTATCCGGAGATCGTCACGACGCACGGCGTCGTCCGCAAGATCGTCGAACGAGAAGAGGAGTCGTTTCGCGCGACTTTGCAACGCGGCGTCGACATGCTCTCCGAGATCGTCGAGAGAGCCGACGTCTCCGGCGACGACGCGTTCTTCCTGCACGACACGCTCGGCTTCCCGATCGATCTCACGCGCGAGATCGCCGGTGAGCGCGGCCGCGCGGTCGACCTCGCGGGATTCGAGACGCGGATGCAGGAGCAGCGCGTGCGGGCCCGCGCCGCGGCAGAAGAGGCCGGCGCGGCGCAGAGCGCTCCGCTCGAGATCTTCCGGGAGCTCGTCGACACACACGGCCCGACCGAATTCACCGGGCGCCAGGAGTATTCGTCGAACGGGAAACTGCTCGCGCTTCTCGTCGCCGGCGAGCGCGTCGGCCAGGCGACCGAGGGTCTCGAAGTCGACGTCGTGCTCGACCGCACGCCGTTCTACGCGGAGTCGGGTGGCCAGATCGGCGACACGGGCACAATCACGACCGCGCCGGGCGCGATCCTCGACGTGATCGACACGCAGTACGGGT
>JALYLU010000484.1 GCA_030774075.1 Actinomycetota bacterium
CATGAAAACCGTCCTCTCAGATCGCCGTAGACGCACGAACAGCAAGACGGTGGCACCAACGGGCGGGCGGATGAGAGGCTTCAACCATCAATCAGCAACCCTCCACGATTTGAGGGGAAGCCCAGGTCATGGCGACCTGGAGTTGGTAGGCGTGGAAGTTGATGCGTTGGCGGATGAGGCCGACGCAGCGGGCGCGGCCGTTTGGAAGGCGCTCCTTGAAGTGGTGGTGGGTGGACTCGTTGTCTTCGCGTCGGCCGTGGATGACGAAGTCGGGGTCGCTTTCGGGGATGGCCCGTAGCGCTCGGGTGCGGCGGGTCCTTTGCTGGCGTTCGTAATCGGTGCTGTTCTGGCGGATCATCACGCTCGCGCCCCGCAGGTGTTTGGGGACAGCGGGATGTTGGGGGACGAGCCAGATGCTGTAGATGGTGGTCGTGCCGTCGGCGTTGGCGCGCCGCTTGGTTTGGCGGCGGATGAGGGGCATGGCATGTGGTTCACCGTCGATGACGATGGTGATGGCGGGGGTTCCGTCGAGGGCAGTGACGGCCATCTTGGTCTCGGCATCGTTGGCGAGGTGGAAGGTATGTTCGCCGAGGTTGATGTGGGCGACCCCTTTGCGCGTCCGTTGCACCTTGCTGATTGGTATTCGTCCAGCGTCGAGGATGCGGTCGACTTCCTCGGCGTGCATTGCCATGTCGTAGACGGTGCCTTGGCTGCCGGGAAGTCGCTCGAACCGTGCGAGTGCCATGTCGCAGAACAGGGTGGCGTCGTTCGTACCGGTGCGTGGGAGGAAGTCGAGGTCGAGGATGGCGCGTTCGTGGTCGTGGGGGTTGCGGGCGGTGACCAGGACGAGGTTGCGACCGCAGGTCTGGCTGGCGCTGTAGTGGGGGATGGCGTCGGGGTCGTAGCGGCGCCGGATGATCTCGCCGGTCTCGGCGTCGACGCGCGGGGCATCGCTGGGCCTGTTGTAGAGCGCAGGAATCCAGGTGGCGTCGCCGCCGATGAGGTTGGCCCTCGCGGGATGTGTGAGCGATCCGACGGACGCGTCGAACATGCCCGTGGCCTCGACCACTGAGGCGCTGATCTCGTTGGAGACGGCGCGCAGGCGCGCGACGGCGTCGTCGTGCTCGTGGTGTTGTTTGCGGAAGCGGGCGTGTTGCGAGCGCGATGGTCCCCGGGGTGAGAGCCGACGTGTGGGATGTTCGGGCCATGCCTTGGCGACGGTGTGGGAGATGCGCTCCCACACCGCCTGGTCCGCGAAGAGCCGGTCCGCGGCACGGAACGAACGGACGTCCCATGTGACGGACTCCAAGAGGAGAACTTCTGCCGCTTGGCATTCGCGCGGTCGGCCCGCGCCGACATGTTCACCGATCTCCTCTTCGAGTTCCTCGGCGATGTCCCACAGCGGGCCGAAGCAGGCCTTGGCTTCCACCCACTGGATGATGGAGAGGGGAAGCGGTTCGCTTGAATGGTCACGCCGCCGGAACTCGCGCACCTGTCCGGCGCCGGAAGGGGAGTCGGAGCGATCCTCGACGCTTCTGTCGCCGAGTGGCGCGCCGAGCGACGCGATCGGGATCGGCTCGCTGCCGACGGCGCGAGTGCGGGGCGGGCGCCGGTCACGAGATGCCACCTACTGGTCCCACCAGCGGTGGTCGAGCGCACGGGCGGTGGCGTCGAGCGATTCGTTGCCGAGGAACCTGGCCGCGGCCTCGATTCCGCGCGCCATCAGCACGGCCTGAGCGGCGGCGAGCCGGATGGATTTCGGCGTCACTCGGGCACGGCCTGCGAGGCCTGCATCGCGCAGCATCTCGCGCAGACGCACGGTCACCGAGTGGGCGGCTCGTTCGACGGGTAGCCGATCTCCGACACAGACACGTTCGTTCGGCTGAGGGTGTTCGACGTCGAACACGGTTGCGATCGCGGCCAGCGCCCATGGGTTGAGCGGGTTGGTGCGTTCCGCGCGGCCGGTGAACCGTACGGTCCCGGCGGTCAAGTCGACGTCGTCGGTCGTCACGGTGGCGATCTCGCTGGCGTCGCCGCCAGCCTCGGCGAACGCGACGAGCAGCGGCGTCCGCCCGACGACCAGCCCGCCGTAGGCCTCGACATGAACTTGGTGCAGTTCGGTCTCGGTGAGGGGTCGTGACGCGTCCCCGTCGCTGCGACGGATCGGCTTTCCGACAACGTCGCCGCCGGACCACACGCCGAGGTCGGACAGGGCTGCGAACAGCGTCCGCAGAAATGACTGGCGGTTCGCGGCGGTCGTGGCAGAGACGTCAGCGAACCGGCCGTAGCGACGTGACGCGGCCCACACGAACTCGGCCACATGCGCCGTCGTGATCTCGTCGAGGCACTCCAGCTCGCGAGCACGCAGGTACCGGAAGAAGCGCACGACCTCGCGGGTCACCTTCGTCTCGGTACTCGCCACGGCCCCGTAACGGAGCGACAGCTCCGCCAACGCGAGGCGCTCGGCATCGACCAGCGAACAGCGGCCGCGTGTCATCACCCGCGCCGCCACCAGATACACGATCGCTCGCGACGTCGCCGCAAACCCCCGTCGCAAGAATCTGGGGATCCCCAACCATTCTTCAGCGCTGTCGAATCCCAACCCCGCGAGCAGACCGAAGAGCGAATGCTGACCGTGCGCCGACGCGCCACGCTCCTGGCCTGCTTGCCAACTCGCAGCCTGCGTGTCCCGCATCGGCACTCTGGGTCGCTCCCGCGTCGCGCGTGGTCGGGTGTTTCGACGACGCGAATCGGGCGTCCGCACTGCGGTGCGAGCGCTCGAAACGCATCCGAAACAGCAGCCGTACCGGCGCCTTTCAACGAATGCAACCGGCCCCGAACCTCGACGTCCGCTCCGCGATGAAGCTTTCTGAGCAGAACAACGCGCGCACGACGCGCGTCGTGTTCGCATCTCACGGCCGCGCTCGATGTGGTGGGCGCCAGCCGCAATCTCCCCATGTCCTCGGAGTTCTTCCGGTAATGGCGACGACCCGAGGTTGTGGTTCTGGTCCGTTGCTCAGACCTTCCGTCCGGATGGACGTCGCCCAGAACGCGAACATGACTTCGGCGAGCAGGTCGGCGCGCACCGCGTCAAGGAGAACGGAGGCGGCACGGTCGGCGTCGTCGACGAACGTGAGCCACTCCTCCCATGCCGCGCGGATCTCCGCGACGTCGGAAATCGCCAAGAGCGCGGTGACCGCGTCGGGTGCGTGCCCGGTCCGGCGTAGCTCGACGATCACGCCGATCAGCTCCGCACGCGTGGTCAGCCACCGCGCCAGCCGGGCGGGGAAGCCCGCGTTCGCGTCGCTCCCACCGCTGATGAGTTCGAGCTTCATCGTTCGGATCCGTTGCGTTCAGATCGGCGCGACGTCGTCGGCGTTGACGATCGGACACCGATCGCGATATGCGCACCAGCCGCAATGCCGTCCCGGCGTCGCCGGGAACGCGTCGCTCTCGCGAGCCTTGCGGATCTCGGCGGCAACGACCTTCAACTCCGCCCACGCTGCGACGACGTACGCGTCGTCGGGGACGATCGTGATCGTCGAACACGACGGGGCGTGCAACTCGGTGATCGCGATCGGCCGGATCGAACGGTCCGGTTCCACATGCCCGGCCGCCAAACGGTACGCCCGCGCGCCGATCGACGACGCGAGTTCTTCGGGGGTTGTGACCCGTTGCTTGCCGAATGTGAAGTCGATCACCTCCAACGGGGCGAGCGCACCGCCCACGACCGCGACATCAAACTTCGCCCACAGCGTGAACACGTCGGTCCGTTCGACCGAGAACAGTTCCTCGATCCACCGCAACTTCCCGCCCCGCTCGACCACCATGCGGGCAGCATCAACCACCCAGCCCCGGACCCGCTCGCGATCACCGCCCGACAGGCCATGGCCGTCCACGATCCGGTCGATCACCGCGAGCGACGCCGCTGAACCCGGCTCCAACCCGCCCTTCAGGACCTCGGCGACGGCCTCGTGTGCTGCGGTACCGCGAAGCTGCGCCGCCGACGGGGGGACCGCCGAGGCGATCCGATCGACCCGCTCATACTTATAGGCGAGGCGACACCGTCCCCAGGTTCCCAAGATGCTCTTGCTCAGGTGGATGGGCGCGTTCGAACCGTAACCCTGACTCATGTCAGTGCCTCCGTAGTAGGTGCTGGCCGGGCCCCGGGGTGCGTGAACAC
>JALYLU010000485.1 GCA_030774075.1 Actinomycetota bacterium
GGCGAAGCAGAACGGCGGTTCTCTTGTTTCTGCTCTTAGTCGGCCTCCTCTACATCCGTGCGCATCTCTTCTACGTCAACCCAATCCTGAGTGCGCTTGGCTATCGGATCTTCGAGGCAGAGACGGGCACCGGGCGCCTGATGCTTGTTATCTCACGCCGTTCGTACATCCAGGTCAACACACAGATTGACGTTAGGACTCTAAGCGACTACACCTTTATCGAAGCTAATGCCGCCCCAGGGCCGCCTCAATCAGACCGCCGCCGCTCACGCGCTGGCGTCGGCCGCTGAACTTCCGGACGGTGCGGAAACGCAGGTCGTTCTTTTCAGCGGAGCGAGCGCTGACGGGTTTGATGCGAGGCGACTCAATCCAACCGAGGAGCTTGCAGCGCAGTTCCGGGAGATAGCGCGAACGTTTGCGCGACAGGTTGCCGCGAAGAGGACGCCCGCGCGATACAGCGCTGGACGAACTCCATCGGACTATGAGGTGGCTTATCTCCCAGCGGACTCGGTGCCAGGCCTGCCGTCAGCGCTTGATCAGGCAGAGGAACCCGCGGATCTCCAGCTGTTCGAGCCGACCTCATCGGTGGCGGAAACGCTTCGCTTCTACATCGTCGCGATTCGGAACCGGAACGGTGGCCGGATCCACTTCGTCAGGTCCAAAGGAACGACGCTCCGCCTGAAGCGGACGCGAAAAATCGCGGCTGTGATGCGTGGAGCAGTGTACGACCAGCTCGAAGCGGATCCGCTTGTTTTCGATGCGACGTTCGACGCGATCGTCAGTGCAGATGTCGCTCTCGTCATCAACCAGGGTGCATTTGAACGATCGCTCGGCTTCGTGGCTCAGGCACAGGAACTAGCCCGTGAAACACTGACTCAGCTCACTGAGCGCCTCGAGATTGCGAACGCTGATGATTTCCTCGCAGCTGGGTCATCGGACCTCAACATGGTCGCCAAGGTTCGCGGCATCGCCGAAAAGCTCGCAACGGATGGAGCCTATGCCAACGCGATGACGACCGAGCGCCTGGTGGCGTTTGCGACCGACAACCACATTGAGATCGACGTTGAAGTGGTCGATGGCAATCAACGCCTGGTCTTTCATTCGGATCCAGCGCGGCGTTGGCGGATCCTCAAACTGTTGGATGACGACTATCTTCACTCGCAGTTGACCGAACTCGACTACGAAGTTAACTCGAAGAGTCCGCGCGCATGAGGATCCCGCAGCTTCGCAGGAGCGAGCAGCGACTTCACATTTCGGAAGTACTCAATCGGCGAACGGATCTCTCGACCTTCGTCGTCCACCTGACCCGCGATCACGGGGGTGAGGACACGGCAAAGAACCGACTGTTAGCGATCATCGAAGAGAGGCGCCTACGTGAAGGCGATCAACCACGTGGGTGGGCGACAGGCGTTAAAGATCAACAGACTCAGCAGCTAGCTCTGAATGATGCTCAGCGGGAGACGCAAAAAGTCGTTTGCTTCAGCGAGACACCGCTCGAACACATCTACTCGATGTTCGCGAGCATCCAAGATCGCCAAATCGAGTTGGAACCGTACGGGCTGGCGCTGACCAAGATGGTCGCCCGACGCGCCGGGGTGAATCCCGTGTGGTACGTCGACATCACTGACGCTGCCCCGCCTCACCCATGGAGAATTCGCACAGCCCTAAACCGGCTTGTCGTGCGTTCATGCCGTGAAGGGTGGTTCGACGAAGTCTCGGACGCGTTTCCGTCGATCGAGGGCATGTTGACGAGGAGAAACGAGGTCGGCGCGCTCACTTTTCAGCGCGAGTTCTGGTGGGAACGCGAATGGCGCCACATCGGTGACATGTCGCTTGCGTTGATCTGGGACAAGATCCTTTGGTTGTGTCCCGAGACCGAGATCAACGAGATCGAAGCGGCGGTACGTAGAGGTAACGCTAACGCGGTGCCCTATGTCGTTGACCCGAACTGGGGGCTTGAACGGATCATCGGCAAACTGATGGGTCTGGCCGAAGGCGATTTGACGCCGTTCGCCCCGCGTTAGGCGGTAGCCGGCAGTACCCAACTCCACGGCTGGCGGCGGTGCGCGATCGCAGGAACGAAGTAGTAGCCGCCGCAGATCACGTCCTCGAATTGGCGCAGGCGGTCGACACCGGCGTTCTGCTGCGGGAAGTTCGGATTGGTCGTCCAGGCGCGCTCGATGAACTCAAACTGCGTCGACAAGGTGCGCCCGAAGCAGATGAAGACGAGGCCGCGGCGGACGCCGTCGAGGGTGGAATCAAGCAGGGGGAAGCCGCGCCGGAAGATCCGCCGCGGGGCGTCCTCGGGCCGCCGCGGGTTGACCTTGCGCACGTGCGAGTCGAACGGGACGCGCGCGTCCGACTGGTTCGCGACGAAGGCTGGCTCGACGTTCAGCTGGCTCGGCTCGTCGGCGAGGTCGAGGCTGGCGCCGGACAACTTGAAGCGGCCGATCGCCTGCTCCTGCGCACCAAGTGTTTGATCGTCCCACGGCCCGATCCTTAGCGCGCTCGAACGGACGACCATGTACGTCCCGCCGCGACACCACTCCGGCTCGTGGTCGGGTGGGGGACGCAGATCACCCGGAAAGGTCGGGCCGGTCCCCGGGTAACCGGGCTGCTGACCGGGCTGCGGGAGCTTCGGGTAATCGTGGACGCGTTCGGGGTCGACGAAGACTAGGTCCGCGTCGTCGGAGTTGTCGCGCGGGCGCAGGTTGGACGTTCCGTCAAGGAAGCCGTTCAAGGCGCGCGCCTCGCGCCGATTAGGGCGACCTCGGCGAGTGGTGTACCGCTGGACGCCGGCCTGCGTCCAGATTATGGCGAGACGGTCGCCGAGTTCCTCCTCGACGCGGCGCAGGACGTGCTCGACCACATATGGATCGTCACCGCAAATCTGGAGGACAAGGTCGCCGCTCTCGCGCTTCGCAGGCGTGTCGCCGAGCAGGTCCCACGGGATCTCGATCAGGTCGGCCGGCCGCTGGTCGGCAGCGACGCCGAGCGCGTCGAAGCCGCTAGCCGCGATTCCGAAAGTGATCGTTAGGAAGCCCCGGTCGTAGCCATCCTCGAACCCGAGCTCGCCCGTCTCCGGCGAAACCTGCTCCTTCGGCGTTTGCGCGCTCTGCTCGTCGAGGTCGCTACGCAGCTCGTGATGAATCAGCTCCTGCAGCAGACCGAGCGTTTCGCCGCTCCGCGCTGGAGCGCGATCGTCGACGAAAGCGAGTGCCGCCACGAGCATGTGCTCGGGCGGTCGGTTGAGGATGCCTCCCTGGGCGAACGCGGCCACCTACTTCTTCCTTCGGTTGTAGGGGCTCTGGTTGGTGGGCTTGAGGCTGAGGCGGATCGCGCTCGCGTGTGAGCGCACCGCATCCTCTGTGCGACCGAGCTTGTAGGCGAGGAGCCCGGTCGGCGTGTTTCCGCGTGCCAGCTCGCGCAGCTGGCGGTTTTGGCCCGACGTCCACGCCTTGTTGTGGTTGGTTGGCTGCTTCTTGGCCATGCTGTACCTCCGGGGAGAAATATTCGATTCCGAACGGACTGTGCTCCTTCGAGAACGGTATCAGCACAAACCCGCCGCCGCTAGCTTGAGCTGTGCACTTCCGCCGAAAAGAGGGCTTAGCTGGCGCGCCGGCGCCGCGGCGGACGCACCGCTGGCGCAGGGCTCGCCGCGCGCCTGTTCGCCCGACTAGCGCCCGACGGGTTGCCTGATCTGGCGACGCTCCGTTGTATCGCCTGGTAGACGAACGCCCAGTCCTCAGGGTCGGTCGGCTGCTCCCCGCGGAAGTTCACGCGTGCGAGCATGGCCACGTCGCGCGAGGGCAACTTCGAGGAGCGAGCGAACTCGGCCAGGCCCGGCGGCAACTCCTGTGGTACGGGATCGTCGACCAAGAGTTCGCGGCCGAGGAGATCGGACATCGTCGTTCCAAGGGCGCTGGCGATCTTGTAGAGCGTGTCGCCG
The DNA here is from genome assembly GCA_030774075.1 of Actinomycetota bacterium. GTDB lineage: Bacteria > Actinomycetota > Acidimicrobiia > IMCC26256 > PALSA-610 > PALSA-610. The sequence continues at coordinate 3,950 of JALYLU010000485.1, forward strand.
GAAGGCCGTGACTTCACTTTTCCCTGTTCGAGGCTCCACAAGTAGCCCTTGCTGATCCGGGCCAGCTCGCCAAGCTTCGAGATCGAAAGCCCAGCCTCCTCGCGGCGCGTTCGGATCCGTTCGCCGATCCTAGAGGCTTCTACCACGGCGTCAGTTGAACCTGGCTTGTGGGACTCGTTCTGTCTGCCGGTAAAGGGCAAGCACTTGCGGACGAACAGCGCCGTCAGC
>JALYLU010000486.1 GCA_030774075.1 Actinomycetota bacterium
CCCAACGCGAACGCCTCGACTCGCGAACGACTGACGACGGCCGCGTGCAGGAAGCGGACGAACGCTCGGGCGTACGGCTCCATCGAGCCGCTCACGTCGAGGAGGAGGACGAGCCGCCGGGTCCGCTCGCCCACGGTGAGGAACGCGCGTTCGACGGGTTCGCCGCCCGCGCGCATCGACCGCCGCACGGTCCGGCGCAGATCGGGCGCACCGCGCCGCGCCCGGGATCGCTTGCGCCGCCGCGAGGGTCGAGCTGCACCGACGAGGCGCAGATCGCTCATGAGTCGGCGCGCTTCCACGAACTCGGCGGGCGTGTACAGCGCGAAGTCGCGATGGCGAAGGATCTCGCGCGCGGTCCAGCGGAGCGTGACCGCCGGCGCGTCGGCGCCGACCTCGTCATCCGGTCCGACGGCATCGTCGGCACCCGGAACGTCGAGCGCGAGAATCACTTCCTCGGGAGGCAGCTCGATCTCGCCGGCGGCGGCCTCTCGACGGTCCCAGAAGACCGCGAACGCGCGGTCGAACACCGCGATGTCCTCCGGGCGATTCAGCATCGTCGCCCGACCGGTCCAGTACACACCGGACCGGCTCGCGAGGCCGACACATCCGAGGGCCCGTGCGAATGTCAGCGTCGCGCCGACCGGCACCTCCAAGCCCGCACCGCGGAGCACGCGCGCGAACGCCACCGCGATCCGCTCCGGCGCGGTCTCCGAGACCGACTCCGGCACCGTCTCAGGCACCGCGCGCCACTGCTGCGCGGACCAGGTCGGAGAGACCGTGCGTGCGCACGCGCTCTTGATCCTCGCGGTACTTGAGGATCGTTCCGAGCGTCGCGTCGACCGCCGCCTCATCGAGCCGAGCGCGGCCGAGCGTCGACAACGCCGCGGCCCAATCGATCGTCTCCGCCACACCCGGCGGCTTGTAGAGCTCGAGCCCGCGCAACTCCTCCGCCGCGGCCGCGACGTCGCGCGCCAGGAGCTCGGGAACCTGCGGCGCCCGGAGACGCACGATCGCGAGCTCGCGCTCGAAGTCGGGATGCGCGATCCAGTGATAGAGGCACCGCCGCTTCAACGCGTCGTGCACGTCTCGGGTTCGGTTCGACGTCAGCACGACGACCGGCGGCACGTCGGCGCGCACGACCCCGAGCTCGGGAACGGAGATCGACCAGTCGGAAAGGATCTCGAGCAAGAACGCCTCGAACTCGTCGTCGGCCCGATCGATCTCGTCGATCAACAGCACCGGCGGCACCGCGCCCTCGTGCGCGAGGGCCCGCAGCAGCGGACGCTTCACCAGAAAACGCTCGGAGTAGAGCTCGTCCTCGTCGACGCGTTCGTGGCTCGCCTCCACCGCGCGCAGGTGCAGGAGCTGGCGCGAGTAGTCCCATTCGTACACGGCCTGCGACGCGTCGATTCCCTCGTAGCACTGCAGCCGCACGAGCTCTCCGCCCGTCCACCGCGCGAGCACCTTGGCGACCTCGGTCTTGCCGACCCCGGCCTCGCCCTCGAGCAGCAACGGCCGCTGCAGCCGGAGCGCGAGGAAGATCGACGTCGCGAGCCCGTCGTCGGCCAGATATTCGTTGTCGGCCAGACCCTTGGAAACCTCGGCGACGGTGTCGGGAAGGAGCGGTACCACCACGCAAGGCTACCGGCGCGAGCCGCAGCCCTTAGGCTCCGCCGCATGCACGATGTCGTCATCCGGGACGGAACGGTGGTCGACGGCACCGGTGCGCCGCCCGTCAGGGCCGATGTCGCCGTCGACGGCGACCGGATCAGCATGGTCGGCACGGTGACCGACCGGGGTCGCAAGGAGATCGACGCGCGCGGCGCGTACGTCACCCCGGGTTTCGTCGACGTGCACACGCACCTCGACGCGCAAATCGCATGGGATCCCGACGCGACGTCGTCATGCTGGCACGGAGTCACCTCGGTCGTGCTCGGCAACTGTGGCGTCACGTTCGCACCCGTGCGCAAAGGCCAGGAACGTTGGCTCGCGGAGCTCATGGAGTCGGTCGAGGACATCCCGGCCGACTGCATTCTCGAAGGACTCGCGTGGGACTGGGAAACCTACGGCGACTACCTCGCGGCGATCGACGAGCTTCCGAAAGGCATCAACGTCGGTGGGATGGTCGGGCACTGCGCCGTGCGCCATTACGCGATGGGCGAGCGCAGCCTCGACGAGACTCCGGCGACCGACGACGACATCACCGCGATGTGCGTTCTGGTCGACGAGGCCATGGGCGCGGGCGCGCTCGGTTTTTCGACCTCGCGCACGCTGCTGCATCGCGTTCCCGACGGACGCCCGGTTCCCGGGACGTGGGCTGACGAACGCGAACTGCTCGCGATTGCCGACGTGCTCGGGCTCCGCGGCCGCGGCGTTTACGAAGTTGCGCCGCGTTTCGAACGCCCGGGCGCGCACTACCAAGGCACCCGGGCCGAGGTGCATTGGATGGCCGAGATCAACCGGCGCACCGGACGCCCCGTAACGTTCGGGCTTGCGCAGAGCAACGCCGGACCGGAGCTGTATCGCAAGATCCTCGAGCTCGTCGACGAAGAAGGCGAGCGCGGCGGCGAGCTCCGGCCGCAGACGACCGCGCGCGGGATTGGGCTGCTCTTCGGTTTGCAGCACCGCACGTTCTTCGATCGCGCGCCGGCGTGGGCCGCGCTGCAATCGCTGCCGCTCGACGCGCGCCTCGCCGCGGTGCGTGACCACGCGCGCCGAATCGAGCTCCTTCAGGCGGCGGAGGCCAACACCCCGGCCCTCGACTGGCGCGGCGTCTACGTCCTCACCCGCGACCACGTCGACTATTCCGCCGATCCCGCGACGTCTTTGGGGACAGCGGCCGAACGGAATGGCGAGACGATCGCGGAGGCGTTCCTGCGCATCTCGCTCGAGTCCGACGGTCGCGCGCTGTTCAACTACCCGTTTCTCAACCAGCGCATGGATGCCGTCGAGGAGCTCCTCGACCATCCACGGATGGCGTTCGGCCTCGGCGACTCCGGTGCGCACGTGGGACTGATCATGGACGCGTCGCTCCCGACCTGGTTCTTGTTGCACTGGGTACGCGACCGCGAGAAGTACACGATCGAGGACGCCATCCGCCGCATGACATCCGACACCGCGCGCCTGTTCGGCGTAGCCGATCGAGGCGTGGTGCGCCCGGACGCGTTCGCCGACGTCAACGTGCTGGACCTCGACGCGCTCTCTCTTCACCTTCCGGAGTTCGTGCACGACTTCCCGGCGGGCGCGGGTCGATACGTTCAGCGTGCCGACGGCTATCGCGCCACAATCGTCAACGGCGCGGTTTTCGTCGATCACGGCGACCCGACCGGCGTGCACGAGGGACGCACGTTACGGTCGTCCGGCTGACGCCGGAGTGTCCGAGATCTGACGGACGCGGCCGCTAACATCGACCGTTGATCCTCGGCCGTTACGCGCCTTGCTGGGTGGGAAGATCACATTGACGTGTCGGCCGCTTCGAACATCGCTCGGCCCGTGAACACACGCACGAACGCAGCGCGTCCGTCGACGCTTCGGTACGCACCCGGGCTCGACGGCCTGCGCGCCCTCTCGGTCCTGGCCGTCGTCGTGTTCCACCACTACCTGATCGGCGGGCACGAAGCGGGCTGGGCTCCGGGCGGCTTCCTCGGCGTCGAGGTGTTCTTCGTCGTCAGCGGCTACCTCATCACGTCGCTGCTCCTGACCGAGCGGCGGGAGACCGGCCGGGTCTCGTTGCGAGTGTTCTACATGCGGCGCGCCCGACGCCTCTTGCCCGCGCTGTTCACGCTGCTCGGCGGCGTAGTCGCGTACTCGCTGTTGTTCCTTCCGGACGCGATCGGCACGCTCCGGTCCGACGCAGTCGCCGCGTTGACGTACACCAGCAAGTGGTGGCAGATGATCGCTCACCGGTCGTACTTCGCCCAAGCGGGACGACCTGAGCTGCTCAAGCATCTCTGGTCGCTCGCGATCGAGGAGCAGTACTACCTCGCGTGGCCGTTCCTCTTGATGTGGGGCCTGCGTCGACTCGGACGCCAACGGATGCTGGTGACGATGCTCGGCACGGCGATGGGGTCGACCTTGCTCCTCGCGCTGGTGGCACACGGCAGCGTCGACGGCGCGTACTACGCCACCTACACCCGGCTCTCGGGGCTCCTGCTCGG
>JALYLU010000487.1 GCA_030774075.1 Actinomycetota bacterium
CGCCCAGGTCGCGCTCGACGTGGGCCTCCTCCACGTCGTTCTCCATCACATGCCGACCCTGCACGTTCACCAGGTCGACGTGAGGCCCCAGCGGGAACGGGCCTGCGTGCCACGTGCCCAGCCCGATGTTGATGCCGAGCGATCCGTCGCACACGAACGCTCGCAGGGTGGCGAGCTGATCGGCAGAGGAGAAGTCGGCTTCGGGTGGGGCCACGATGATTACCGTCGGCTTGGCGTCGAGCGCGACGAGCGCCTGCGTAGCGTTGTGATGGCGGTTCAGCACCGACGCCCGGATGGGCTTTCGGTCGTAGCTGATGATGTCGAGGTGGAATTCCTCGTCGCCGCGCAACTCGATGCGGACATCGTCGAGCCCGACCACCTGGCCGAAGGGGCGGAACGCCTCCGCGGTGAGCGGCTCTGCGTGCACGGTGAAGGACGTGGCCACGCGGCCGAATCTATAGAGTTCGTGACATGGACGTGCGGTCGGTCGAGCAGGTGGCGCCGGTGGTCGAGCACAACGGGACGGTGCCGGTGTGGTATCTGGTGCATCCCCGCGAGATGAAGGATCTGACGGAGGGCGGTCACCTCGAGCTCGTCAACGAGTTCGAGGTCGCGAACGGCGGTTTCGTGTTCCCGCACTCGCATCCGACGCACGAGTTCTATTTCGTGATGTCAGGGCGAGGGGTGATGACGATCGCTGAGGAAGACCGCGACGTCTCGCCCGGCGATCTCGTGTACATCCCCCCGGACACGATTCACAGCCTGCGGCCGACCGGTGGCGGCGCAATCCATTGCTTCTGCTTCGCGGTCGCGGTGAAGGGCGCTCCGGAGATCGACTACACGTCTCATTGACGCCGCGTCCCTCGGCCCGTGCCGGGTCAGCGCGGGCAGGGTGTTCCGGCGAGCGACTGCGTAAGGGTGACGGTGCCCAACGGCAGGTTGCGCAGCCGCGTCCACCCGTCGTCGGTCGACGCGGCACAGCCGCCGGGACGCACCGACCAGTGGCTCGTGGCGCGTACGCGCAACACGAGGTCGCCCGACCCGGAGACCGAGAGGGTCATCCGGTCGGGCGTCATCGACTGCAGCGTGGCCGGCCCGTCGACGAGACCCTCGAATCCGTCGACCCCCCAGACGCGCCAGTGCGCGTCGTGCCAGACCTCGTGCAGGTACGGAAGACCCCTCGAGATCAGCAGACGCTCGCCGAGCGACGAGTCGTCGAGGCGCGCGTCGGGCAGCGCGACGAACTTCACGCCGTTGGTGTGCAACCACGTGCGGTAGCTCGAGGCGGTGAGCGGCGCCGAGTAGAAGATCGGGTTGTAGGCGATATCGAGCTGACGTTCCCATCCCCGCGCGAGCGGAACGTGCGGCGCCGCGTACGCCGCCTCCCAATGGCGGTACGTCGAAGGAATCTCGACGCGGCCGATGGTGCTCGACTGGCTCCCGAGGTACGAGAGGAGCGGCTGGTAGTAGCCGGCGCGCGTCGACGGATCGGTGCGCGCGAACGCGATTCCGTCGACGGCGGGGAACCACTGCCAGACGAGCAACGGGATCGCGAGGACGGCGAGCACCAGTCGTCGCCGAGGCAGCAGTGCGCACGCGAGGAGCGGGCCGGCGACGTACTGGCCGAGGCGGCTGACGTTGCCGCCGAGCGCCGTCGGCACGACGAACGATCCGATCGCCACCAGCGCGAAGCACGCCGCGCCCCACCGCACCGCGGCGTAACGGCGCAGCGCAATCGCTACGACGAGGCAGAGGACGAGGTCCCAGACGAGCGCCCACGGCTCGTACGGCTCCGAACCGGCAGTGGGGAACAGCAACGCGACGGTGGCGATCGGTGCCAGCGCACCGACGAGGAGCGCGAGCGCCTGCGTGCGTTGCGCACGTTGGGAGCAGGCCCACGCCACCGCCACGATCGCGAGGAAGCCTCCGGCGAGCGGACTCGCGAGCGAGCACAGCACTGCGCCAACGACCGCGATGGCCGCCTTGCGGTGCTGGAGCGCGTAAATCGCACCGAGGGCGAGGGCGACTCCGAATGCGTAGGTCGTCCGCCCGACGATGAGATTGATGACCGTGCCGAGCGCGAACCAGAGGCTTCCGGGCCAGGCGACGGATCCGAATGCGAAACGAAGAATGCGTTCGAAGACGAACGCCGACGCGATGCCGCTGAGCGCGCCGAGCGCGAGCGGACCGATCGGCGCGCTGATTGCCGGCGCGATCACGCTGTAGCCGAGCAGCGCATGGCCGCCGAACCATTGACTGTTCCAGAGCACGAACCCGTCTTGGCGGAACAGCTCGGCGCGAAAGACCTGCGCGGGGAGATCAGACCCGCGCCAGCCGAGCGTGATCGCGAGGACCGCGAGCACGCCCGCGACGGCGACGACCGCGGCCACGGTGGGCCATCCCTCGAGGCGGGGCGCGGGGCGCGAGCGCGTCGGAACCGCGAAGGTGCCGCTCACCACGGACCTGCCGCTCGGGCGACGACTCGGGACTGGCTTTCGACCGCGCTGCGCACTCGGACAGGACCGTAATCGTCGTCGGCACTTCGCCCGTCGCGCGTCATATTCTGCTCAGTATTGCTGCATTCGGCCGTTCACACTTCCGGCTGGATCGCGTCAGAAGTGACTCATAGCGTCGGGTACGGGCTGATGTTCGGGGGTTACTCGTTTCCGAACCTTTTTGGCTACGACACCCGGGTGGGTAGCGAGCTCGGCAGCGGCAACTGGGTGTTCTTGTGGAGGGCTCCGCTGTTCATGTCGGGCAAGGCCTCGACCGTTTCGGTGCTCGCCTACTTCTTCTACATGGCCGCGTTCATGGACGCGACCGCGACGATCCCGACGGGCGCGATGGCCGAACGCTGGAAGTGGAACAACTTCGTCGTGTGGGGACTCTTCTGCGGCGCGATCTACTACCCGCTGTTCGGTGCGTGGACGTGGGGTGGAGGTTGGCTCGCCAAACTCGGCGCGAGCGCGAGCGCGAGCCTCGGCCACGGATACGTCGACTTCGCGGGCTCCGGCGTCGTACACGCGATGGGAGGCATGGCGGCGCTCGCGGGTGCCATCGTGCTCGGGCCCGCATCGGGAAGTACCGAAAGGACGGTCGGCCGCAGGCGATACCGGGCCACAGCATTCCGATGGCGCTGAGGGTGTGATCATCCTTCTGTTCGGATGGTTCGGTTTCAACGGCGCGTCGACGCTGGCCGCGACCGACACTCGCTTCGGCCTCATCATCGCCAACACGGCGATCGGCGCGGCGTTCGGCACGGTCATTTCGATGCTCTACGTCATGAAGCGTTTCGGCAAGCCCGACCCGGCGATGTTCGGCAACGGGTTGCTCGCGGGCCTGGTTGCGATCACCGCGCCCTGCGCGTAACGCCGTGGGCTGCGGCGCTCATCGGGAGCATCGCCGGCGTTCTCGTCGTCGAAGCCGTGTTGTTCATCGACCGCCGCGGCGTCGACGACCCGGTCGGCGCGGTCGCGGTCCACGGGGTCAACGGCGTCTGGGGACTCATCGCGCTCGGCCTGTTCGCCAACGGGAAGTACGGCGGCGACTGGAACGCGACCGCAGCTTCGGGTGGCACCAAGACCGCACACGTAGCCGACCGAGTGAGCCGCGGCCGGAGCGTCAGCCGGCTCGCCGCCTGACAATTCCCCTGACAATTCCCCTGACAATTCCGAGGTGCCGGCCGGCCGGCGACAGGTAGCGTCGATCGACATGACCGGTCCGATGATCGAGGCGCGCGCGCTCACCAAGCGCTTCGGCCCGTTCGTCGCGGTCGACGGCATCGACTTCGCGATCCAGCCGGGGGAGGCCTTCGGTTTCCTGGGTCCCAACGGCGCGGGCAAGACCTCGACCATGCGCATGATTGGGTGCGTCTCGCCCCGCTCCGGAGGCGTGCTTCGCGTGCTGGGGCTCGACCCGACGCACGACGGCCCGCAAATTCGGGCTCGGGTCGGGGTCGTGCCCCAAGAGGACAACCTCGACACCGAGTTGACGGTGTGGGACAACCTGATGATCTACGGCCGTTACTTCGACCTCCCGCGTCGGGAGATCCGCGAGCGCGCGGCCGAGCTGCTCGAGTTCGTGCAGCTGAGCGACCGTCGCGCCTCGCGTGTCGACCCGCTCTCGGGCGGGATGAAGCGCCGG
>JALYLU010000488.1:0-3276 GCA_030774075.1 Actinomycetota bacterium
GCCGGGACCAGTAAGACGTTGTGGATCGTGTTGCCGATCGCCGGGTTGTTCGTGTGCCTCGTGGGCATCGTTGCGGCGATCATGTGGTTCACGACGTACAAGGCAAGGGTCGAAAACGCCGCTCGCGGCGGTTCCGGCTTCCCGCCACGCGTCGCGTGAGCGAATCGCCTGAGGCGCGCGTTCTTCAGCCGGCGGCAGCTTCCCGATACTCGCCGGACGCGGCGGCGGTGGGCTGCGGCCCGAGCGAACGCAGCTCGATCTCTATCGCGCCGATCGACGCGCGGGCCGGGAGAGCGGCGAGATCCTGGGTGCGACGAGCGGCCGCGAGCCGCTGCCGCTCGTCGTTGGTAACGCGGCGCCGTCGCAGTGTCATGACGCGGAGCGTATTTTGCGGGGGCGCGGCCGCAGCGGATGCTCCTCGGTGCGCTCACGGCTCGAGCGCGAACGCTCCCTTGCCCATCTGCTCGCGCACGGTGACGACCGGGGGGTTCGTCATCGAGCGGCGCTGCCAGTTCGCGCCGTCGACGACGAGCGTGTGACCCGAGACGAACCGCGCGTAGGGCGACGTGAGGAACGTGGCCGCCCAGCCGAGCTCCTGGCGTTGGCCGACCCGAAGCGCGGGTTGGCACGCGTCCTTGTCGGAGGTGCGATCGAGGTTGCCGCGGATGTCGGCCGTCATGTCCTCGTGAGGGAACAGGCCCGGGACGAGCGAGTTCACTTGGATGCCGTACGGACCCCACTCGACCGCGAGCGACTCGGTCAGGTTCTTCACGCCGGCTTTGGCCGCGGCCGAGTGCACGAACCCCGGGCCACCCGTCCAGGCGTAGGAGGCGCCAACATTGACGATCGAGCCGGGCGTCGCGGTCGCGATGTGACGGCGACCGAACTCGCGACAGCACAAGAACGTGCCGTTCAAGGTGATGTCGACCACCGTACGCCACGCGTTCGGCGACATGTCCTCGGCCGGGACCGGGAAGTTGGCCGCCGCGTTGTTCACGAGCACGCCGGGCAGCCCGAACCGTTGCTCGGCCGCGTCGAACGCGGCGGCGATCTGCTCCGCGTCCCGGATGTCGCAGGCGACGGCGAGCACCGGCGCGCCGATCGCCTCGATGGCCTCGCGGCCGGCGTCGAGGTGCTCCGGCTTTCGGCTCGCGATCACGATCGAGGCGCCGACACGCGCGAACTCGGCCGCGATGGCTTTGCCCAGTCCGGTGCCGGCGCCGGTGACGAAGACGGCGACGCCGTCGAAGGTGCCGGGCGGCAGTGCGGACGCGCCGAGGGGCGGCGGTTGCGGAAGTCCGATCAAACCGTCGGTATTCGTGGGCTCGACCATCTCAGCTCCCCGAGTAGTTCGGCGGACGGTTCGCGTCGCGAGCGTCGCGCATCTCGGCGAAGTCGTCGCTGCGATTGATGAAGGTCTGGTAGATCATCTCGTCGTTCATCGAGCTGCGGATCTGTGGCAGAGCGAGATGCTTGATTACTTCGCGTGCCATCTTCACGGTCACGGCCGGCGCGGCCACGATCTGCTCGGCCATCTCTCGCACCGTCGCGTCGAGCTGCTCCTCGGGCACGACGCGCGACACGATGCCGTGGGTTAGCGCCTCGTCGGCCGTCAACACTCGTCCGGTGAGCACCATGTCGCTCACCAGACCGTGCCCGCACATCTCGTAGAGCACGGCGACGCCACCGGTGTCGGGGATCACGCCGTACGTCACCTCCGGCAGCCGAAAGCGCGTGCCCTCGGCCGCGACCCGCACGTCGCACAGGAGCGCCCGCTGGAACGATCCGCCCATGACCCAGCCCTTGCACGCGACGATAACGGGAGCGTCGATGTCCCAGACGCGCTGGATACCGCGGTGGCCCCGACGCATGAGCTCGTGGTGCGAGAGTGGCACCTGCATCGTGCCGATCGAGCCGACGTCGCGACCCGACGAGAACGACTTGCCGACTCCCTTCCAGATCACCGCCCGGATGTCGCGGCGCGGTGCGAGCGTGTCGAGGATGCCGAACAGCTGCGCGTCCATCTCGTCGTCGAACGCGTTGTGCTTGTCGGGGTTGTCGTTGACGATCGTCGCGATCGCACCGTCGACCTCGAGCCGTACTGTGCCTGCCATAGGGGCCTCAACATAGGCTGATCGCCGCCCTTCCCACCAAGGTGAAGTTCGCCCACCAAGGAGCAGCGCATGACCAACGCCATGGGCCACGGCGTCAACCAGCGTGATCTCATCAAGATGGCGCCCGACGAAGTCGACGCCTTCCTCGCGGAGCGGCGTTCGATGACGATGTCGACGATCTCTCGCGACGGCAGCATCCACTCGGTGGCGATGTGGTACGGATTCCTCGAGGGCGCGGTTGCGTTCGAGACCAAGACCAAGGCGCAGAAGGTCACGAACCTTCGCCGCGACCCGCGCCTCACCTGTCTCGTCGAGGCGGGGGAGTCCTACGACCAACTGCGCGGCGTCTCACTCGTCGGCACCGGCGAGATCGTCGACGACCCCGACCGGATGTGGGAGCTCGGCGTCAGCGTTTTCGAGCGCTACAACGCGCCGTACACCGAAGAGCTCAAGCCATTCGTAGAGGCGATGCTGAACAAGCGCGTGGTCGTGAAGCTGAGCGTCGACAAGACGGTGACCTGGGACCACCGCAAGCTCGGCCTGCCCGCGATGGGTTAGCCCATCAACGTGTTGAGGCGCTCCGTCGTCGCGATCCACTCCTCGACCATGTCGAAGATCACGTCGCGCGTCGGGCGCACGTCGTTGAGCCGTCCGACGATCTGGCCGACGGGGAAGCCGGTGAGCTCCTTGTTGTTGACGCGCATGAAGCGACGCGCGGCTTCCTGGTGCAGGATGCCTTGGAGTGGCATCGGCAGGGTGCCGGGACCTTCGGGAGCATCGAACGCCTCGGTCCACGCGCTGCGGAGCTGACGCGCGGGCTTGCCGGTGTACGCGCGCGAGCGGACGGTGTCGCGCGACGTTGCCGCGAGCAGTCGCTCCATGATGACCGGACCGGTGTCGGCTTCCGCGACGGTGAGCCACATTGAACCCGTCCACACGCCTTGTGCGCCCAGCGCGAGCGCGGCGGCCATCTGCCGGCCGGTCGCAATGCCGCCGGCGGCGAGGACCGGCACGTCGGGACCGACCGCGTCGACGACCTCGGGAATGAGCACCATCGTCGAGATCTCGCCGCAGTGGCCGCCCGCCTCGGTGCCCTGGGCCACGATCACGTCGACACCGATCGCAACCTGACGCTCGGCGTGCTGCTTGGCCCCGACGAGCG
>JALYLU010000488.1:3286-4121 GCA_030774075.1 Actinomycetota bacterium
CGACGAGCGCGCCGACGAGCAGGCCGTGGTCGTGCGCGAGGTGCACGATGTCGGGCGGCGGCGGCCCGAGCGCGTTCACGAGCATCTTCACGCCCGGGTGCGCGAGCGAGACCTCGACCTGGCCGGGCGCCTCCGCGTCGACGTTCAGGCCCGCGGCTTTGATGACCCCGCCGTCGAGCTCGGGCGGGAGCGGCGGGACGTCGTGCTTGCGCAGCAGCTCGTCGACGAAGTCGCGATGCTCTTGCGGGATCATCGCGTCGAGGTTGGCGAAGTTCGCCTCGTCGCCGCCGCCCTTGCCCATGTACTTCATGGGCATGACGATGTCGACGCCGTACGGCTTGCCGTCGACGTGCTCGTCGATCCAGTTCAGCTCGATCTCGAGCTCCTCGGGCGTGAATGCGAGCGCGCCCAGCACGCCGAAGCCGCCGGCGCGGCTGACCGCGGCGATCACGTCGCGGCAATGCGAGAACGCGAAGATCGGGAACTCGATGTCGAGCTGTTCGGCGATCGGTGTGCGCACGATCGGGTCCTTTTGTCTAACGAAGCGCCGCAGCGGCGTCGGTGATCGGGATCACGTTCAGCGCGTCGCCCATCATGTCAGCCTCGAGCCCGTTCTTCAGGAACGAGAACGAGACGCCGGTCTCGGGATCGGCCCACGCGACCTGGCAATGGGCGCCCGCATGCCCGAAGCTTCCGGGCGAGTTGTCCTTGCCGAACATGCCGTAGCGGAACTGGTGCAGGCCGTCGTCGCCGGCGAGGACGAGTCCGATCGAGCGGTTCGCGGCGACGTGCATGAGCGGGTCGGGAAACCGGCAGCGGACATTGGTCTTCGCGT
>JALYLU010000489.1 GCA_030774075.1 Actinomycetota bacterium
GTCGGGTGTCGAGCAGGCATACGCGAGCCGTTCTGTAACTGACGCCGCGAGCTCACCGAGGAGACGGACGCCATAACTGCGGCGGATCTGGGTGGCTCCGGGTTACGCCTCGGTCGTCATGAGGGTGCGAATGTGAAGTCGTTGGGTCGACCGATGCCCCCTCCCCGCCTTCCTGGGGGCTGGTCATAAGCGTCCCAGAGCGGGCAATGTGGGCGCATGACTGCTGCCGAGGACGCCGCGAAGGATGTGCGGCGAGCGCAGCGCCGCGCCCGCCCATTTCGCATTGCGTCGTTGGTTCTCTTCGTCGTCGTTCTGGGGTCGCGAACCGGCTTGATCACTATCTTCGCGATCGTCGTCCTCGTGCCGCTGGCGATCTGGGCAGCCGTCGCAGCCGACCGCTACCGATACACACGCAACCTTCCGAAGGGCGTTGTCGCGCGCACTGGAGCAGTCATGCGTAGTGCACGCGGTCGCCGTTGGATCGGCGTGTTGAGCGTCGAACAAGGCGGCGTGCGTTGGACTCCGTCAAAACGGTTCCGAAAGCGCGGTGCGGAAGACGTCGTCGTACCGTGGGAAGCGGTCGCCGCGACAACCGCTGCGCGGGCCTCGGCCTCTTGGGCGAGCTGGATGGCCCGGTGCGACGCATTGGCCTTTGAGCAAACCGACGGTTCTCGCGTTGTCTTCTCGGTGACCAGCCCGCAGGTCATTTACCGGGCACTCGCTGAATCGGGCCACAGTCCGCCGGTTCCCGATTAGCGCCATATCTGCCGCGGATTGGCGCTCGCACAAAAGCGTCGGAACGGGCAACCTGTGCGCCGTGAACCCTGCGGCTTGGCGGGGCCCAGAAGTGCGTTCGAGCAATGCTGCGGCCGCGGTTGACCGTGTTGAGCGTGGCGCTCGTCGCGCTGACCTGCGACTCGTGCCCGTACCCTCGCGCCGTCGTACGCCGGGCAGCGTTTGCTGTCAGGACGAGGGACTCGGGCTGAGTGTGTTACGCGCGGAAGATGCCGCGGCCGGTGAGTTGACGGCATGCGTTGTCGGCGGCGGCTGCCTTTTCCGTCGCGGCGTCTGCTGCTGCGAACGTCGTCGGCCGCGACGCGATGCTCGCGATGAATGTCCCGAGTGTGTCCGCTACCGCCTTTGCGTCGGGATCGGCGGCTGCGTTGCGGATAGCTCCCAGCGCCTCTGTGGCCGTCGATCGAAACTCCCCGCTCGTTGGGAAGTCGACGGGCGGGACGCTCATCATGAGGAAGAGTCGACCGCACCCCTGTGATGCGGTTGCTCGAGCGACGGCATCGGCTCCGGTGGGACCGGGCGTCGCGGTGTCGGCCCGTGCGAAGAAGTCCAGGGCCAAGCGATCGACCTGCGGGAGGGACATTGTCTGACCATCGGCGTAGAAGTCGAACAGCAATCGGTTTCGGACCGTGATCATCTCGATGATCTCCGGCGGACCGCTATCGCGAACGCCGATGACGCCCGTCTTGGACGACAAGAAGTCCTGGTGGCGCTGGCACGATTGCGTGATGGCCGCGTCGCCCGCGTTGACGGCGCCGGACGTCGTGGCGAAGCGATACACCGCGTAGAACACTCGCGTCTGCTGCGTCGGCGACCGAAATCCGCGAATGAAGCCTTCTTCGACGCCGTTCGGAACGAGCTGATTGCGGGCTTCGGAGACCGTACCGGCCGGCAGGCTGGTGATGCCGATCGGTGGGCCGCCGAGGTATTCACTCTGCGAATCGGGCGACGGGGGATCGCGAGGTACCAAGGTCGACACGTCCACAGACTCCAGGCGCGTCAGCGCGGTCGCCGCCGAGACGCGTTCGGATCGGGTGTCCGCGAGCTGAGTGGGCGCGTTGTCACAGCTCGTGCTGGTCACGGCCTCGGTCGAACCGGTCGTCGTCGTCGTGGTAGCGCGGGTGGTGTCCGGGGTTGTGGTGTCCGGGGTTGTCGTGGTGGCGACAGCAGCACGCGGAAGTGTTGTCGTTTCGCGGGTTGCCGCGGTGTGCGAGCCGCCCCCGCAAGCGGCCAGCGCAATGACTGTCAACAGGGCTGCGGCCCATCCGCGCCTGCTCCTCTCGCGGACTTCAACCCGGCGCGCCTGACCAAGAATGACTGGGCTCATGACCGGATCCCCTCATGCGAGATGTGACATCTCGCTGTGCCCTCATCAATCGGCGGCGGGTCAGGCGACCTTAACGATCACTGGGTGCCGGATAGCGCGCCCCGAGCCAGCGGTCGGGCATACCCGATCGCATGATGATCGCAGAGGGGAGTGTTCGCGGTGGTGGTTAGGGCGTGAGGGCTTCGATTTTTCGTCCAGATGATCCGTAGATGACGCCGTTGTTGATGATCGGTGATGGGTATCCGGTCACGCTGAGCGCCGCGAGGGGCGTGCATGATTTCGGGGACCCTGAGCATCCCGAACCTCCGGCAGCGTCGAACGCGGCAGTGGTTCCGGTTGGACCCGACACGTAGACGACGCCGTTCGCGACGATCGGCGCATTGGCGAACGGCCCGGCCGCGGTCCACAGTGGTTTGCAGGTTGTCGGGGTCCCGGAGCAGTTGGTGTGACCGGACGCGTCGAACGCTTCGAGGGTGCCGCTCGCGCCGGCGTTCGCGTACATCACGCCGTATGCGACCGCGAGGTACGTCGGTCCCACCGGGTAGGTCCACAGCGCGGTGCAGATCTTCGCGACACCCGCGCAGTTCGGGGTGCCGAACTGGCCTTGCGTCTGCCATAACGGTGCGCCCCGACCCATAAGCCGACCGGTCGCCGCGTCACACCCGCCGCTCGACCGCGAGCCACCAAGAACCGGAAACGCCTAACTGCCCATCGGGTGCACGCCCGACGTGGACCGATCTACCGTTGTCAGCATGCAGTCGTCACCGCAAGGCGATCAGCCGGGCAGTCTCAGACGCATGTGGTTTCGGTTCAACTGGCCTGCCGCGATTCGCGAAGCGATCGAACATGACGGCGCAGTTGGCCTTGTCGGCAAGGGTCCCGTCGCGGTGTTCGTCGATGGATGCGGCGTGAGTGGGTACGACGAGCACGACTGCCTCACGCTCGTTCGTGAGCAGGTCTTCCAGGGGGCGGAGTTACCCGACGTGTGCGATCGCGTTCCTGACGTCGACGTGTCAACGGTGCCAGCGCACCTGCGGGAGCATCTCGGGAATCCGTCGCGCCGAGGAGTCTGGTTCCCGGAGCTGAATCTCGACGGCTCGCAATGACCTTGCCACGCCGCCATATCTGCCGATCTTGCGCTCGCACAACGGCTCCAGAGCGGGCAATCTGGTCGGCTGAGCACCAAGCCCAAGCTGCCGCGCGGATGGTCGCATCCGCTGAAGACCTCTGAAGTCACAGCCCTGTTCCCAACGGTTGGGACGACCACATGGAACGGCCGACCGCAAACGTGGCGCGAACCGGATTCAACTTCGGTCCTGTGGCTTCGGTGGTCACCGAAATCAGCCATGCCGCAGCCGGTGCTCACCATCTGGGCCGTGCCGTCCGCCAACCGCGCTGCTATCAGAGCGTGGATCGACGCGTCGGCCGCCCGTGAGGTTCAAGAATGGCTTGCCGAAGCGGAATCCTCTGCGTCGACCTGGCACACGCAGCACAATCAAATCTGGAAGTGGCGGCCGACCGAGAGTTAAATACCGCGCCGCCATAACTTCCGATCGGTACTCGCAGCGGTGCGCGGGATCGGGCATTATGTGTGCGTGGGCGAAGCTCGGCCGTCGACTCGGATTGTGATTGTGAGTGGACTATTGGTCGTTGCGGTCTTCGGCACGATCGTCGGTCGTCAGGGGGCGTCGTCTGGGACTGCAAGTGCACCATCGGACTGGCCTGCTCCCATCCACGATGACACCCCTCTCGCAGGTGGTGCACTTGTCCGAATCAGCGGCGTAGTGAATCGCCACGTCGAGTTGCCCAATGGCGCGGGAACGATGCGGTTTGAAAGCGGCGGACGGACCATAGAAGCTGCGATCAAGGCGAATCGGTTCGTCGTCGACCTTCCAGCGGGGACCTGGACACAGCGATCCCTTGACGGACGCATCTGCGATCAGCCGGTCGTCGTCGATGGCGGACCCTCGTACTCCACGGGTAGACAATACGAGGG
>JALYLU010000490.1 GCA_030774075.1 Actinomycetota bacterium
GCGTCGCAGTCCTCGCGCGTGAGACCGGCCGACTGCGCGGTGTTGTACCCGACGGTGATCGACATGTCGAACGCCGGCGCGTCGGGAGTAGCGGGGTGCGACGGCGACATCCACTGCGCATAGTCGTCGGTACCGGGAGTGCGCTTCATGGTCTGCGGCGACGTCGAGATCGACTCGGAACCACCCGCGATCACGACCTTGTCCATGCCGGCCATGATGCTGGCGGCCGCGCCCTGCACCGACGCCATGCCCGACGCGCAGTGGCGGTTCAGCGCGACGCCGGGAATCTCGACGAGGCCGAGCTCGACGGCCGCGTACCGGGCGATGTCTCCCCCACCCTGGAGCGACTCGCCCAGCGCGAGGTCGTCGACTTCGGGCGCGGGGACACCCGACCGTTTGAGCGCCTCGCCGACCGCATACTTGGCGAGGTCGAAGGCGCTCACGTCGAGGAGCGTGCCCTTGCGGGCCGTCCCGATCGCGGTGCGGGCCGCGGCGACGATAACTGCGTCAGGCATCGGTGCTCCCCGTACGTGCGGTGTTGCTCGGTGTTGCTGAATTTCGGTGATCCGGAATCGGGTTCGAGCGTACCTGACGTCGGCGTCAGCCTGCAGTTCGCCGACCACTGTTTGCGTTCGTCGTCGCGCAGCGCGAACCTTCGGTGGGGGGGGGTGGGTCGATGTGACACTCAGGATCGACAGACGCGTACTGCAGGAGCTCGCGGCGCTGGCGACTGTCATTGCCGCCTTCGTCATCGCGTGGGAGGGCAAGTGGGTCTTCGCCGAGACCCTGCCGGTCACGAAGACCGACCCGACGTTCGCGCAGCAGATCTTCTCGGACCGAGCCACCATCGGGTTCGTCCGATTCGGACTCGTGCTGCTCGCCCTTTACGTCATCGCGAGTGTGCCGGCGCTCGTGGTCGGCGGCAGATGGCTCAGGGGATTCAGCACGACGGGCGTTACGGCCGACGATGCCATTACCGACGGCGCGGTCGTCATCGCGGACTTGAAGAGCAAAGTGAAGAAGCTCCAGTCCCAGCGTGATGCTGCGAAGACGCTGGCGGACCAGGGCTCCGTCGGCGCGATGGCGAGCAGGCCGGACCTGCTCAAGCAGCTCAAGAAGCTCGACGAGAAGACCAAGAAGACCGACGACGAGGTCGATCGCTCGATTGAGCGATCCGATCGTGTCGTCGAACGACTCCGGGCGGTCTCGACGTCGACCCGTCGCCGCTAGCGCAGTGCGGTTGCAGCCCTCGCGGGGCTCGCGTATACGGTCGAGAGTCTACGGGTAGACCGGGTTGGAAGGATCGCACGAAGGAGCGAATTCCTGTGGCTACCGAGAAGCAGAAGACTGCAGCCCGGCGGAACCTGGAGAAGGCGCGGGCCACGCAGAGCGCACGAGCACAGGGTGGGAAGAGCCGACCGCGGAGCACCGGCCGTCTGAGCACCGCTGAGCAGAACGATTTGTCCGAGCGACAGTTCGCGTTTCCCAAGGAGCGCAAGGAACCACTGACCGACGCGCGGCACGTCCGAAACGCGATCGCACGTTTCGACCAGGTCGAAGGCGTCACTGATGCCGAGCGCGACCGGGCATGGGAGCGCATTCGATCCGCGGCCAAGAAGTACGACGTCGAGGTCAGCGCGACGAGTTGGCGCGAGCTCTTCTCCGGCGGCAAGGCGAAGAAACGCTGAGTCGACACGCACGTCGCGTCCGCACCGCATGACCCGGTTCGACTTGGCCTCGGCGCGGGCTGCCGCAGCTGCCGGTCGAACCGCGGTCTGGGTCGGCGACTTCCTCGCGAGCCGAGGGAGTGACAACGGGGCGCTTGCGGCGGCGCTTGCGCAGAAACGGCATTGGTGGGTGGGGCCGATCAGGGTGCGGCTCGATGACCTTGTCCGGCTCGCCGGCCCCGAGGAGGACGCGCTCGTTCGCGTTGCTGACGAGGAATGGGAGGACGACGTCGAGGAGATGCACGAGAGTCTCGATCACGGTTGGGAACCGCCACCACTCCTCGCGGAGTATCAAGCTGGCCGGCTGCTGCTCCAAGACGGCAATCACCGCTACGAGGCACTGACGCGCGCCCGCGGGCCCGACGCGTGGGTGCTCGTGTTCTTCGAGGACCCCGTCGAGCGCGACCGGTTCGTGGCCCGTGAGCACGAGGCACGGGAGTCCGACTAGGAGCGTTCCTCGGGCTCGGCCGACGCGTGCACCTGCACGTCGAATGGCTGGCCACCCATGAACACGCCCAGCAACGAGAAGCCGACGTGATCGCGCAGCGACACCGTCACGCGGTTGCCGACCACCTCGACGTCGATCGCATCGAGGGACCCTGCGTGCGTGTCCTCGCCGAGTGAGGCGAGCGCGATCGCGCGTGCTCGCACCGGGTCGAGCCGCAGCACTCCGGCGCGCAAGGCCTCGACGTCGACGCCGTTCGCAGCCGCCGTCGCCGCGGAGTCCGCCATCGACGAAAGCTGGCGCCGGTCGGCGACCGCGCGCCAGAGGTCGAGGCTCAACCCGCCCAGGAACAGCAGCGAGATGCACAGCCCGAGCACCCACAGCGTGATCGTGCCGTGCTCCACGCGGGACCGCTTCCACTGGGGTGGTCGCATCAACGACTCCGGAAGTCGTCCACACGGCGGGTCGCACGTGCGGTGTAGTGCCACGAACCGACCGACATCCCGCTGACACCGATCGCCGGCATCGTCACCTCGACCTCCACCACCACCTCGTCCCCACGCATCTCCCCCACTGAAGGCACCCGGACGTCGACGTCGGTCGCATCGACTCCGTGATCGGCCGCAACGTCGATCGCGACGAGCACCGCGGATTCGGACGTGGCATTCGGCCAGTTGTCGACGAGATCGCGCGCGGCTTCACGTGCCGCGACGGTCGCCGCATGCCTTCGCTCGGCCCACCCCGGCATGGTTGCGACCAAGACGACGATCGGGAGCAGCAACATCGCGATCGCGGCCACCCATTCGATCGCGACGAAGCCGCACTCCGACCTACGTCGGTCCGCGGCTCGCACGTCAACCCTCCCGGTGCGCCGACGCGCGCAAGGTCAAGCGCCAGTCGGGCAGGAGGAGCGGGAACCACGAGCGCAGCTCGACCCGCGCCGTCGCGACGATCCGGTCGCCGTCGCGCTCGCACGACAGATCGTCGATGCGCAATGAAGATCCGCTCGCGATCGACCGCACGACGTCGCGGGCTCGCACGACGCAATCGTCCGCATCCGCCGCGACAGGAACGCCGGCCCGCACACCCTCGTCGAGTGCGTCGCGCACCGCGCCGCGCTCGTAGAGGTCGACGAGCAGGTTCGCGACCAGGACGAACAACAACAGTGAGAAGCCGGTCGCGACGACGTACTGGATCGTCGTGAAGCCGCGTTCACCTCGTCGTCGCACGCCTAGTGGATCAGGGCGTCGCGCAGCGATCTCACGATGTCGACGCCGAGGGTCTGGAGCAAGCCCCAGATCACTACGAGCGCGAGCACTCCGAGGGCGGCGTTGCCGAGCAGCTCGGCGGTGGTCATTCCCGATTCGTCACGATCGCGGATGTTCACAGTTCTCCTCAGGTTCAGTGGTGTCCGAGAACAATGGAAGGAAGCGGTGCGGCGATGAAGAGCAACATGATGGGAGCGAGGATCGCGATCGTGGGGACGAGCATCGCCGCGCGGCGCCGCACGGCGTCCTTGTGCATCTGCTCGCGCCGCGCGTCGCGGATGTCGCTGCTCAGCGCGAGCAATCCACCGCCGAGATCGACCCCTCGCTCGACGCCGGCCGCGAGCAATTGGTACGTCCGCGCCGCGCTCGGCTCCGGCGTGAGCTCCGCGGCGCGCCGAAACGCCTCGGCCTCGCCGAGGCCGCTACGCGTCCAGGTGAGCACGTCGCTCAGCTCTTGGACCACGGCACCTCGGCCGCGTTCCACGACCCGTTGTACGGCCTGCATCGCGCCCGAGCCGGTACGCACCTGCATCGCGAGGAGATGGTTCACCGTGTAGAGCTCGAGCCGGATGCGAGCCGCGCGGGCCGCGATCGTGCGCTCGAGCCGCGCGCGCGATCGGCTCGCCCCGTAGACGAAGCCGGCAAGACCACCGACCAACACGATG
>JALYLU010000491.1 GCA_030774075.1 Actinomycetota bacterium
GATACGCGCCGCTCCAGGCGAGCGCCAGGCCCTGGACGCCCAGGTGGGGGAACAGCACGATCGCGAGCACGACGTTCATTCCGTTCTCCAACGCGTTGAGCACGAAGGGCGTGCGGGTGTCCTGCAGTGCGTAGAACGCGCGCATCGCGTAGAGGTACACGGAAAAGGGAACGAGGCTGAGCGCGAACGCTTGCAAGGTGTCCGCGGTCACGACCGCGTCGTGCGCGGTGAACTGATGGCGCACGATCACGCCGAGCATGGGTTGGGCGAGCACTGCGAACAACACCGACGCCGGAAGAACGAGCACCACGATGTAGCGCAGCCCGAGTCCGAACTCGCGCCGCATCCCTTCGCGGTCGTCGGCGCGCGCCAGCCGCGCGAGATTCGGGGTCATCGTGGTCATGATCGAGACCGCGAGGAGCCCGTGCGGGACGACGTAGAACGTGAAGGCGTAGACGTACGCGGAAACGTTCCCGGTCGAGTTGTTCGCAAGCACCAACACGAACAGCTGCGCGAGCTGGTTCGTGACGACGTATCCCGCGGTCCAGCCCGACAACCGGAGAATGGTTCGGATCGCGGGATCGCGCCAGGCAAGAGCGAACCGGAGCCGAAAACCGGCGCGGACCACGGCCGGCACGAGGACGCCGGCCATGGCGACGATACCCGCGCTGGTTCCGATGCCGAGGAGCAGGAGAAGCCCGAGATCGTTGCGAACGCGGACGACGTCGGTGATCGCTCGGTGACGGCCGGACGTCCGGAGCGCGAAGACGAGCAGCGCGACGATCACGACGACGTTGTTCAGTACCGGCGCGAACGCGGCGGCGACGAATCTCCGACGGGCGTTGAGCAGCGCGCTGGCAAGGGTCGTGAAGCCGTAGAAGACCATCTGCGGAACGAAGCAAAGGACCAGCACGGTCAACACGTGCAGCTGCGCCGCCCGGTCGGGGCCGTGCTCGCGGAGCACGAACAGCCGCGCGAGGAACGGTGACAGGGCCATCGTCACCGCGGTGAAGAGCATGAGTGCGGTCAGCGTGACCGTGAAGACGGCGGACGTGGAGCGGTCGTCGCGGCGTTCGAGCTGGTCGACGAACACCGGTACCAACGTCGCGGCGAGGACGCCGCCGACCAGGAGCTCGTAGACGATGTTGGGCGTGATGTTCGCGAGGTTGTAGGTATCGGCGAGCGACGCCTTCCCGATCGCGGCCGCGAGCACGACGACCCGCAGCAGCCCGGTCAGCCGTGACAGCAGCGTGCCGGCGGCGACCGCGGCGCTCGAGCGAGCGAGAATGGCTCGGCTCCGGCTGTGATCGTCGATCGTCGCGCTCGTGTCGCCGGTCGCGTCGCCGGTCGCGTCGCCGGTCGTGTCATCGCTCACGTCGAGCTCACGTCGAGCTCACGTCGAGCTCACGTAGCGGGCGCGGGCGAATTCGTGGGCGAATTCGCGAGCCGTCGGCTCCGCCGGGTCCGCCGGAGATGGTTCGCCCACCAACCGGCGAGGAAGACGAGCGCGGCGACCGTTACCCCTACGGCCCAGCCGCCGAAGACTGCCGATCGAACCGTCACGCGTACCGGCGCGCCGAACGCGAGCCTGCCGTTCTGCGAGGTGACGCTGATCGTCATCGGGAAGGTGCCGGAGGCGCGAGCCTCGACGTTGAAGCGGATCGTGTTGCTGCCGGGCGTCAGTGTCACCGACTGGTCGGCTCCGTCGGGGAAGAGCATCTTGGCGCTCTCGAGGTGCACCCGCACCGTCACGTCGCGCGCCGGTTTGAGATTGTTCTCGAAGCTCAACGGCACCGCCGCACGACGAGACGTGAGCGTGATGCGCTTCTCGTCCGCCGTGACGCCCGCGGTGAATGCGTGCACGGCCTGGTCGATCTTGGCCAGCTCGGCGTGGGCGCGTTCGCGCGAGATACTCGTCGACAGCGTGGTGAGCAGAGCCGCCTCGCCTTGGACGACGACAGGATCGCGCGCGCCGACCACGTCACGAAACGCCGACAGTTCGTTCGCGGCGCTCTGGTACTCGTCCGCGTCCACGGGTATGGGCGCAGGTACTGCCGGAACCAGCCGGCGCTGGACGCCCGTCCCGAGCGCCTGCTCGTTCGAGATCGTCGCGAGCAGGTTGTCGAGCGTCGCCGCTTGGATCAGCGGGAGTGAGCGCACGGCCGCGACCACTATCGCCATCGTGTTGAGGTCCGGAGTCCAGCGCGCGGGCGGTGCGATCACGATCCCGCGTGGGATCGACGGCGTTTCGTACGCGACTTCGGCCAGGGCGGCGATGACACGTTCGGCACGCAACGCGCTCGAATCGGACCCGTTGAACAGATCCTCGACGAACGGTGCCGTCGCGACTGCGCGCGAGGCGCCGCCGGTCGTCTCGAGGACGAACGCCTGAGAGGGTGAGAACGGATGGTTCACCGGGATGAGCGCCTCGTCGCGCACCGCCACGCGGTCGATCAGCATTTGCCGGAGCGCGTTCACGGCCGTGTCGTTCGTCGGCGCGGGATCGATGAACGCGGATTGCGCCGAGGTCGGGGGACTCGCGCCGAGGGCCGCGCGCAATGCGTTCGTGCCCTCCGCGTACTCGCCGGTCAGGTACCCCCCGAGGCCGGCCGCCTCGAGCGCCGCCGCGTCGATCGGCACGTAGGTGGTCGGGAGGATCTGGGTGGTGGACCGCAGGGCGGCGGCGCGCACGCGTGCGAACGACGCGGCGACCGCGGGATTGCGCCGTCCGAGCCGCTTCCAAGCCTCGGCGGTCTCGGGGCCGATTGCGAGCGACACGCGGAGTCCCGAGGCGCGGGCGAGGAGCGTCGCGATCCGATCGAGCCGGCCTCCGGGTTTCATCTCGGCGACCACGTTCGGATCGTCCGTACCGTCCGGGAGGGTTATCGGATCGGCAACGGCTTGCCAAACGAACGACACCGATAGCTTCTCTTCGATCGGCTTCGAAGCGCGGGCGTCGACGGCGACGAGCCAGGTCACGAACGACCCGGACGCCACGCCCGTGTTCACGAGCTGTACTTCGACGGGATAAACGCCGGGGCGATTGATGGCGATCGTCGGGCGCATCCCCGAACCGGGAAGGCCGAACTCGATCGAGACGTCGCGGTGCCGGTCGGGATGGAGGGACGCGACGCTGATCTGGTTCGGCACGTAGAGGGTGCCTCCCAGGTTCTGGTCCGCGATCACCTCGTCGAATCCGCTGCGCGACGTCGTTGATTGGTGGATGCGGATCGCGATCGCCGCACCGGGGCTCGCCGCGAGTGCCGGATCGTCGATGTGCAACTTCATCGTGAACGTCTGCCGTAGGGGTACCCACGTGGTCTGGCTGACCAGACTCAGGCCGACCGGCAGGCGCGGTGCGCTCGGTACCGACGTGGTGCTCTCCTGCGCCTGCGTTCCGGGCGCGCTCGTGAAGGCCGACGCGCCGAAGACCGCGCCGGTCGCGGCCAGGACGAGTCCGATGCGGCGCGCGAGGAGCATGCGATGCCTCATAGCTCGCGACCCAAAACGTGGAGGCCCACAGGCAGTCGCCGGAACCCGGCACGGAGGTACAGCGCGAGCGCTCGATCGTTGTCCTCCTGGGTGTTGACGTACACGCGCTTTGCGCCGCGCGATCGAAGCCGGCGCAAACCGTCGGTCAGCAACGCGTGCCCGAGACCGCGCCGTTGGACTTCCGGTGCGACCGCCAGCCGTTGCACGTAGCCGGCGCTCCCGGCGCGACCGAACAGCCCGTATCCGCGAGGGTCGTGCGGCGCGGGGGCCACGCGGAGGTGCGAGCGGTGAGTCGAAACGCCAGAACTCGTCGAAGGCGGCGGCGTCCGCCGCGAGGAGTGCGTCGCGGTCAGTTCGAGTCGCCCGCCGGGTTCGTCCGCTCTGCGAAGGGAGGTTCGCGAGGTCGTGGGCGAGGAGGTGTAAGCGACCTCTCACGGCGAAGCCGACGTCGACCAGCGGCAGGCTCGTGTCCGGCCCGAGGGCGTTGGTGACGACCTCGCGGTAGCCCGCCTCCTGCAATCGCTCGAGCAACCGGCGCAGCGCGCGGGGCGACGGCGCGTCGGGGCCGTGCAACGCCAGCGAGGCGACGTCGGTCCGGCCGTGCCACGCCGCG
>JALYLU010000492.1 GCA_030774075.1 Actinomycetota bacterium
GGCGAGACCTGGGCGAGGTTGACGGTGTGCAACGCGATCGCGGTCGGTTCGGTGAGCGCGGCGGAACGCGTCGGCAGACCGCCAGGAACGCGCAGGAGCCGGGCCGCAGGTGCAACCTTGTAACGGCAGAAGGCGCCCCGGGAGAAGTCGAGCAGGTCGGGCGGTTCGCGACGCAGACACACCGCCGACCGGCCGCGCGCGCAGGCTCGGCACCGACCGCAGCCCGGCGTCGAGTCGACGACGACGCGCGCGCCGATCTCCCAGCCGTTCACCTCATCGCCGACCCCGGCGACGGTTCCGGCCCATTCGTGGCCGAGCACCGAGCCCGGTCGCGCATACCGCTCGAGCACGAGGTGCAGGTCCGTGCCGCAGATGCCGCAGTGCGAAACTTCGATCAACACGTCGTTCGGACCGATCGCGGGAATCGGAAGCCGCTGTACCTCGATCGCGCCGTCGCCCACGTAGACGGCGGCCGCCATGAGCTCGGTGGAAACGTCGTCGGTCACGGCGTCAGCTTCGCAGCACGTTCCCGGGAAGGACAAAGCCGCCGGCGCAGAACCGGCGGCTTCGTCTCGCAAGCCCCGAGCGTCGAGCCTCGGGTGTCAAGCCTCGGGACATCAGCCTCGCGACATCAAATTGCGCGGACGTTCTGTGCTTCGTCTCCCTTACGGCCGGGCGCGACATCGAACTCGACCTTCTGGCCTTCTTCGAGCGTCCGGTATCCGTTGCCCTGGATGTTGGAATAATGGACGAAGACGTCCTTGTCGCCACCCTCGAGCGAGATGAAGCCGTAACCCTTCTCGGCGTTAAAGAATTTGACCGTTCCAGTTGTCACTCCACGTACCTTTTCTTGACTGCGGACGCACCCTTCGCGCACCGTCCGGGACAGATTAGAGCACCGTCAGATCCAACGCTTACGGCGGAAGTACCAAAGCTGGAGCGCGGTCGTCACGACGATCACTGCCCACGACCACCCGTAGCCCTGGGCCCATTCGAGCTCGGGAATGTGCTTGAAGTTCTGGCCGTAGAGACCAACGATGAAGGTCGGAAGCAGCAGTACCGATGCGACGACGGTCAGACGCTTCATGACCTCGTTCTGATTGTTCGCGATCTCCGCCTGTTGGAAGTCGCGCACCCCGGCGAGCAGGTCGCGCGCGAGGTCGAGACCGTCGGTTGCGCGCAGCAATTTGTCGTACGCGTCGGCGAAGCGCAGCTCGATGTCGCGAGGGAATAGCGAGATGTCGCCGTCGAGCTCGACGCGGTCGTCGAGCACGGCGCGCGCCGCGTCGCGCGTCGGCGCGAGCGCCCGGCGGACATGCAGGATGTCGTGCCGGATGGTCGAGATCTGTTCCCGAATCTCGGTCGAGGGCCAGTCCTTCACGTGGTCTTCGAGCTCGTCGATGCTCTCGTCGAAGCCGTCGACCATCGTGAGGAACCGCTCTGCAATCTCGTCCACCACGACGTGAAGACACAGACCGGGCGGGGAGCCGTTGCGCAGCGCCGCGTTGCGGGCATCGTCGAATTCGCACGCGGTGTGACCGGCGGGCGTCTTGCGGATCGTGATGAGCGCGTCGAGGGTCGCGATCACATCGACCTCTTGGAAAACGAGCGCGCCACTCGCGTTCACGGCCGGGAAGGCGAGCACGCCGAAGATGTAATCGCCTTGGGCATCCAGGCGGGGCCGGGGTTCGTCGCGCGCCGTTGCCAGGATGCGGGTGAGCGCGGTCTCGTGGATCCCGGCCGGGAGCACGGCTCGCAACGCCTGCTCGTCGGGATCGCAGAGGTCGATCCACTGCAGTTCGGGCGCCACGGACGACAACGCTACGTGCCGCGGAGGGAGCTCCGAGGGAACTCAGTCCACTACGACACCCGCGCCGCGCCGCGACGGGCAGCCCGATCGGTCGACCGCGTCAACTTCCCATCCCGTCCCGCTCGCGATCGGTCGCAGGCTCACGCCACCGATCCGCGCCTGCTCGAGCGTATCGATCATCACTCGCTCGTTCGTGTGCCGCGACGCATCGTAGGTGTCGTAGTGGATGATCTGGTCGATGTGCCGATCGCACAGCAACGATGCGTAGGCGCGCGCGTCCGGAAAGCTCCGGATCGCCATGCTCTCGGGAAACAGCTCGGAGTCGAGACGACCACCGGCGCGCACGACGTGGTACAGGCCGAGTCTGCCGTCGCCGCCCCGCAGGACGCGATACGTCGCGCCCGGTGTGAAATCGGGTGACCGCAGGTACGCGTCGAGTGTCGCGGTGTCGGCGCCGTCTCGGACGATCGCGTGCCATTGGGCGCCGACGTTCAACGGGATCTCGAAGCTGAGATGGCCGATGAGCGCCAGGACGACTCCGACGGGTGCGAGGGCACGGATGCCCGTGCGGCGCATCAGTACGCAGATGACGGGAAGCCCCACGAGGATGACGCGCGGCCCCAAGGTGAGCCAGAAGTTGGACAGTTGCTGGCCGGCGGATGTCTGGGCGGTCGTGGGGGACGCGAAGACGAGCCAGACCGCCGGCAGCGCGATCGCGCACGACAACGCGTACCAGCGCAGGATCACGAGACGGTCGCGGGCGAAGGGCAGGCAGGCAAGGACGAGCAGCACGCCGATGGGCAACACGATGGCCGCGTGGTTCGCCTGTCCGACGCCGACGAGGACGGCCGCCCACGCGTGATGCCCGCGCCGCCAGGCCGCTACGCCGAACAGCAGGAGCATCGCTCCCCAGGCGAACGACTGCTGACCGAACAGCAGCGCCTCCAGGATCGCCGGGTTCGCGAGGACCCCCGCGGTCCACCAACCGCGCCGCAACTCCGGGAACGCGGTGAATGTCGCGACGATGCACCCGATCGTGCCGAGCGCGGTCCACAGCGTGACGGCCCAGTCGCCGAAGAGCGGCCAGACGAGCGCGGCCGTGGTCCAGTTGACGAATCCGTAGGGATACGCGTACGCGTCGCCGTGCGCGAGCACCGGCATGTGCCACGGCAGCCGACCGTGGTGCCAGAGATCGCGCGCGACGTACCAGACGTGCACGTGGTTGTTGACGCTGTCGGACGACAGGACGATCGCGTGCCGTAGATACAGCGCGAGCACGACGATCCAGGCCGCGACGAGGAATGCGACCACTGCCCGCGCGCCCGGGACCTCGTCGGTGCCGTGGTCGGCGCGGTAGTCGGCGTGCATGCGCACGCGGGTCAGGTGCGCGAGTCGTCGCAGGACTGGTACGCGGGTCCGCCGACGAGCGTGTCGAGGCGCACGGGCCGCAGGTTGCGCGCCCGCAGACCGTCGAGAATCAGCGGCAACGCTGCTACGACTGCAGCGCGGTGCGCCCTCGAGGTGCCGTCGAGACCGGCGTGCAGGTCGATGATCGATCCGCCGCGCACCGACTCCAGCACCTTGTCCGCGATGGAGCGGGCATCGTTGGTGCCGCGGTCGCTCACCGAGACGTCCCACATCGCCATGCGCATGCCGTGATCCTTCACCACCCGCGCCATCAACGGCGTGCGCTGCCCGTGCGGCGGCCGGAACCAGATCGGACAGGTACCGATCTCGCGGGCGAACGCCTGCTGCGTGCGTTCGAGCTCCGGGTAGCGGGGGTCGAGCCATCGCCACTCGTCGTGGTGATAGGAGTGGTTGCCCACCAGTTGACCGTCGGCGACGAGATCGCGCACGACCTGGGGGGACGTATCGAGGGTCTTGCCGACGACGAAGAACGAGCCCTTGACGTGCGCGGCGTCGAGGATCTTCATGATCGCGGGCGTCGCGGTGACGTCCGGGCCGTCGTCGAAGGTGATCGCGACCTCGTCCGAGGCGCGGGGCCCGTGAACCACGCCACCACCGAACCACGTAGCTCCCACCGTGCTCGCGCCGAAATACCCGGTGAGCCCGCTCACCGCGACGACGAGAGTGCTCCCGAGCGCAACTGTGCGGAGCCGGTGTGTGCGGCCAACGCGGAACGGTCCGAAGCGCGAGACCATCGCCGCGACGAACACCGCGCTGACGGCGAAGCCGAGCACCAGGGCGCGCGATCCCGCGACCGCGACGACGACGAGCACGGCGAACGCGCCGGCCATCACGACCGGGCGCGGGCGCCGTACGAC
>JALYLU010000493.1 GCA_030774075.1 Actinomycetota bacterium
CGTATGAGACTGAGCCATGCGCGCAAGCTCGCGGCGCTCAGCGCGCGTGACCTTCAACGGAGCAGCAACCATCACGGGCATGCTGCCACCCTAACCGCCCTCGCTATTTCAGCGACGGACCACTAGAGCCCGCGCACGACCTCGGCCATCAGCTCGCCCGCGGCAGTGGGATTCGTCGCGACCCGAACGCCGGCCGCCGCGAGAGCTTCCATCTTCGCCTGCGCGGTGCCCTTCGATCCGGAGACGATCGCCCCCGCGTGCCCCATCTTCTTACCCGGAGGGGCCGTGACGCCCGCGATGTAGCTGACGACCGGCTTCGACATCTTGGCGCGGATGAAGTCGGCGGCTTCCTCCTCCGCCGAACCGCCGATCTCTCCGAACATGACCACGGCTTTCGTATCGGGATCGGCTTCGA
Source organism: Actinomycetota bacterium (assembly GCA_030774075.1). Taxonomy (GTDB): domain Bacteria; phylum Actinomycetota; class Acidimicrobiia; order IMCC26256; family PALSA-610; genus PALSA-610. Next base: position 416 of record JALYLU010000493.1, read on the forward strand.
ACAGCGACAAGCAGTCGATGAAGCTCGTCCCCGGTACGGGATCACCGCCGATGCCTACGCACGTCGTAACGCCAATGCCCTTCTGGGCGAGGTCATTCAGCGCTTGATACGTGAGCGTGCCCGACCTCGACACGATGCCAACAGGCCCGCCGGGCCGCGCGACCTCGGCCGGGATGAAACCGATGTTGCACTCGCCGACGGTGAGGAGACCCGGACAGTTCGGTCCGAGGATGCGCGACGACGGGAAGTCGCGCTGCACCTGGTTGTAGAAGCGGGCCTCGTCGTGTACAGGAATGCCCTCGGTGACGACGACGATGAGCTCGAGGCCTGCTTCGGCCGCCTCGAGCACCGCGCTCGCGGCCCCGGCCGCGGGCACAATCACCATCGTCGCGGTCGCGCCGGTCTCGCGCACGGCGTCGGCCACCGACGCGAACACAGGAATGCCTTCGACATCGGTACCGGCCTTCTTCGGGCTCACACCGCCGACGACCAATGTTCCGTACGCGCGGTTGCGCAGGCCGTAGAACCGGCCTTGGCCGCCGGTGATTCCCTGCACGATCACCCGCGTCTCGGCGTTCACCAAGATGCTCACGATCGCGCCTCCGCCATCGCCACGGCCGTACGCGCCGCGTCCACCATCGTCGGTTTGCTCACGAGCCGGTCCGATTCGTAGCCGGAGAGGATCGCGCGGCCTTGCTCGGCGTTCGTTCCGTCGAGGCGGATAACGATCGGTGATGCGATCGCGACCTGATCCAGGGCTTGGACGATGCCGTTCGCGACCTCCTCACCCTTGGTGATCCCACCGAAGATGTTGATGAAGATCGACTGCACCGACGGATCGTTGTTGATCACCTCGAGCGCGTTGGCCATCACTTGCGCGCTGGCGCCGCCGCCGATGTCGAGGAAGTTCGCCGGGCGCCCGCCGACCTCGTGCACGATGTCGCAGGTCGCCATCGCGAGGCCGGCACCGTTGGCGATGACGCCGACGTTGCCATCCAGACCCACGTACTGCAAACCCTTCTGGGCCGCCTCGAACTCGCGTGCGTCCGTCTTCTCGAGGCCGACGAGCTCGTCCCACTCCGGATGACGAAACCGCGCGTTCTCGTCGAGCGACACCTTGGCGTCGAGCGCGTGGACCTTCCCGTCGAGCGTGAGAGTCAACGGATTGATCTCGACGAGATCGGCATCACCGTCGACGTACGCGTGGTAGAGCTTCAAGAGGATGTCGACCGCGCCGTCGGTTGCGGCCGGATTGAGCTTCGCCTCTTCGACCCATGCCCGACACGTCGCGTCGCTCAACCCGTCGACGGGATCGATCGACAGCCGAGCGATCGCATCCGGGTTCTCCTCCGCAACCGTCTCGATCTCGACGCCGCCCTGCGCGCTCAACATGCCGAGGTACTTCTTCGCGCCACGATCGAGCGTGAAGGACGCGTAGTACTCCTCCGAGATGTCGGACGCGTGCTCGATCCAGACCCGGTGCACGAAGTGACCCTTGATCTCCATCCCCAGGATGTTGCCGGCGTGGGTGCGAACCTCGTCGGCGTTCTCCGCCAGCTTGATCCCGCCGGCCTTGCCGCGCCCGCCGACCTGCACCTGCGCCTTGACCACGACCGGATAGCCGGCCGCGTCGGCCGCGCGCACCGCCTCGTCGACGGTGTCGGCGACGCCGCCCGGGGATACGGGGATGCCGTAGCGCGCGAACAGCTGCTTCCCTTGATACTCGAAGAGATCCACGAACTACTCCTGATTGCGTTCGAGTGAAGTGTGCGAATCGAGTGTGGTCTCGAGCCAGTCGACGATCTCGCCGAACGGAGCGCCGGGCGTGAACACTGCCGCGACACCGGCGGCGGCCAATGCGGGGCGGTCTTCCTCGGGAATGATCCCGCCCGCGAACACCAGCACGTCGGCGAGGTCGCGGGCACGTAGCTCGTCGACGATCTTGGGGATGAGCGTCATGTGCGCGCCGGACAACACCGACAAGCCGACCGCGTCGGCGTCTTCTTGCAGTGCCGCCTCCGCCACGAGCTCCGCCGTCTGGAAGAGGCCGGTGTACACGACCTCGAACCCCGCGTCGCGCAGGGCCCGTGCGATCACTTTGGCCCCCCGATCGTGTCCGTCCAGCCCGGGCTTGGCGATGACGACGCGGTAGCGTCGCAGCATCGGCTCACCATAGCCAAGGACCCGCAGTGGCCTCCTCTCGTGCCCGCACCTCGGACATCAAGCTGATCGTCTCGGCAACCGTCGGCGTGGTGTTGGCAGGCTTGTTCATCGCCGGCGGCATGCTCATCGCGACCTCGTCGGGCTCGAAGAACCCCACGTGCGGACAGCTCAACCTCGGCCAGGCATCCGATGTCCGGGACCGCCTCGAGTCGCAAGGATCGTCCTTCGTGACCGGCGGCGCGGACTGCGGGTTCTGGCTCGCGCTCGACAACGGCGACATCGTCGCGTACCGGGTTCACCAACCGTCGGGCTGCGCTCTGAACCTGCGCGACCGCGGCACCCGTTGGGTGTGCGGCAGCAGCACTGTCGATGCCGCGCACCTCGCCCAGTACCCAGTCCACATTCAGACCGTCGGCCGGACCGACGCGGTCATCGTCGATCTCAACCCGCCGCAACCGTCGTCGAAGACGACAACAACGACGACAACGGGTTAGACGCGCGCCAACGGCGCCCACGACAGCAGCAGCGTCTTTTCGCCTGCGTCCCGGAACCGCACCCGCGCCTCGGCCTTGTCACCGATGCCCGTGATGTCGACGATCACACCGTCGCCGAATTTGTCGTGGTGCACGTCGTCGCCGACCCGAAGCCCCAGCTGCTCGGCGCCCCGCGCGCCGGGAGGCGGTTCGTTGTCGCGCCGCATCGCCGCCGCGACGACCGCCTCACGATGCGCTCCCAGCCCGCCACCACCACCGGCGCCCCCACCCCCCCGTCGTCCGCGCCCGGATCGCTCGTCGCCGCCGATCGACGCGATCAGCTCGGCGGGAATCTCATCGAGGAACCGGCTCGGCGGCCGGTAGTCGGTCGTGCCGAACATCATGCGGCTCCACGCGTGGCAGAGGTACAGGCGCTCCTCGGCCCGAGTCAGGCCGACGTAGCAGAGCCGGCGCTCTTCTTCGAGCTCGTCGGGATCGCCCAAACTCCGCACGTGCGGGAAGACGCCGTCCTCCAACCCGATGAGGAACACGACCGGGAACTCGAGACCCTTCGCCGAGTGCAATGTCATCAACGTGACGGAGCTCGCCTCGGGATCGTTCTCGTCGAGATCGGTCACGAGCGAGATCGCTTCGAGGAACGCCTGCACGCGGGCGAGCCCCTCCGGACCCCCACCGCCCGCGGCGCCCGCGGGTTCTCCGATGCCCACGCCACCGATCGCCGCCAGCCCGCCAAGTTCCCCGCGCTCGATCTGCTCGTCGAACGCACGCGCGGATCCGACGAGCTCCTGCAGGTTCTCGATGCGACCGTGCGACTCCACCGACCGCTCCGCCTCGAGCTCGGCGAGATAGCCGCTGCGCGTCAGCACCGCCTCGAGCGTCGACCCGACGCCGCCGGCAGCCGCCAACTCGATCTCGTGCATCAGATCGAGCAGGTCGCGCAGCCCGCCGAGCGCCTTTCCGGTGACGCCGGCCGTTGTCGCCTCGCCCGCCGCCGCTCGGAACGTGACCCCCGCGC
>JALYLU010000494.1 GCA_030774075.1 Actinomycetota bacterium
GAGGCGTACCGGCAATCGGCGCGCGCGGTACTTGGTCGGCGCGCCGGCGTGACGGCGCCGTTCGTCGCGAGCCTCGGCCCCGACGTCGCCGCGCTCGAAGCGGTCGCGGTCTCGGCGGACGCCCGCGCCGCCGCGGGCCATCTGGACGACGCGGTCGGCGACCGGCTCGTGATCGCACGCACTGACCGCATCGATCCGTCCAAGAACATCGTCCGGGGCTTTCTCGCGTTCGACCGACTCCTGGAAGCTCGTCCGGGTTTACGAGGCCGAGTCGTCTTCGTCGCGATGGTCTATCCGTCCCGCCAGGGCCTTGCCGAGTACCTCGCGTACGAGAACGAGGTAGAGCAGGTTGTCGCGCGCGTGAATGATCGCTGGGCGACCCGAGACTGGTTGCCGATCCTGCTCGACGATCGCGACGATTTCGCCCGGTCCGTCGCGGGCATGCAGCGTTACGACGTGCTCCTCGTGAACGCCCTGCGCGACGGGCTGAACCTCGTCGCCAAGGAGGGCCCGGTCGTCAACCGGCGCGACGGCGTGTTGTGCCTTTCGCCCGAGACGGGCGCGTACGACGAGCTGAAATCGGCCGCGATCGCGGTGCACCCGTACGACCTCGAGCAATGCGCGGGCGCGCTCGACGACGCGGTCTCGATGCCACTCGACGAACGAGCTCTGCGCGCCACCAAGCTGCGCGCGCTCGCCACGATGCGCTCACCCGCCGACTGGCTCGCCGATCTCATCAGCCACGCGGGTAAGTAGCGCGAGCAGTCCGGCGGGCCCGTCGACGATCATGTCGACCGCCGCCACAAGCTCGGGCGGCGCTTCGATCGAATGCACACCGATCCGCACCGCGCGTTGCAGCCGGCCGTCTTCGACCGCGCGGGCCAACTCCGCGAACGCGGGGAGGTCGCCGCGATCGTCACCCGCGAACGCGCCGACCTCGAAGCCCTCGACGAGCGCCCGGGTTGCAGCGGACTTGTCGACGTCGATCGGCGGCCGCAGCTCGATCGCCATGCGCGTACGCAGCTCCGCGAGGCCGTGACGCCTTCCGACATCGTGCGCGATCTCGCGGATGGTGTCCGCCTGCTCGGGCACCGGTCGCCAATGCAACGTCACACTGATGCCGGCCTTCGGTTCGACGACCTCGGCGGGGAGCCGCGCCTCGAGCTCGGCCGTCGCCGCCGCGACGGCCGCGCGATACGGCTCGACGCGCGGGTCGACCGAGTAGGCGCCGTCGATCGAGCGCTCCATCCCGTAGAGGCCGACGAGCGCGAGGCCGTCGACAGTGAGGTGCCGGGCCAGGAACCCGACCGGTCGACCGCTGACGATCGCGACCCGTCCGAGCCCGGTCGCGAGCCGAGTGAGCACCCGAAGCGCGTCGGGGAGCGGGCGCGCGTCCTCTGCTCGGCCGACGATCGGCGCCAGCGATCCGTCGAAATCGACGAGGAGCGCGGTGCGGTCGGGCCGCCCGGTCAACGCGGCAACCGTTGCGTCGACGTCGATCACGGTGGGACGCTACCCGTATGGACGCGAAGGCGGCCGCCCGAACGACGATCGATCGGGAGCGCGACGGCCTCGTCGCGCTCAGCCATCGCATACACGCGCACCCAGAGCTGAAGTTCGAAGAGGAGCGATCGAGCGCGTGGACGGCGGGAGCGCTGTCGGACGCCGGTCTTGCGGTCGAGGCCGGTATCTGCGAACTGCCGACCGCGTTCATCAGCCGCGTCGGAAACGGGCCGTTGCACATCGCGGTCTGCGCCGAGTACGACGCGCTTCCCGCGATCGGTCACGCGTGTGGGCACAACATCATCGCGGCGAGCGCGGTAGGAGCCGGGCTCGCGCTCGCGCCGCTCGTCGACGACCTCGGTATCACACTCTCGGTGATCGGCACGCCGGCCGAAGAAGGCGGCGGCGGCAAGATCCTGATGCTCGAGCGCGGCGCCTTCGACGGCGTGCACACCGCGTTGATGGTGCATCCGACGCCCATGGAAGACCTCTACCCGCGCGTCAGCGCCGTCGCGCACATGCGCGTGCAGTACACGGGTCGCGAGTCGCACGCGGCGATCGCTCCCGAGCGGGGAGTGAACGCGGCCGACGCGCTCACGGTCGCGCAGGTCGCGATCGGCTTGCTCCGCCAGCATCTGCGCCCGTTCGACCAGGTTCACGGCATCATCACGCACGGCGGCGACGCGACGAACGTGATTCCCGCGCACACGGAGGGGACATGGATGGCGCGCTCGCGCACCCTCAGCGAGCTCGAAGAGCTGCGCCCGCGGGTCGAGCACTGCTTCGAGGCCGGGGCGCTGGCCACCGGCGCGATCCTCGCGGTGAGCGACGTGTGTCCTCCGTACGCCCACATGGTGCACGACCACGACCTGGCCGAGATGTACCGGGCCAACGCGACCACGATCGGGCGTCCCGCGTCGGAGGACGGGGCGACGACGTTCTCGACCGACATGGGCAACGTGTCGTTGGCCATGCCTTCGATCCATCCGTGCATCTCGATCGACACCGACGGCGCAGTGAACCATCAACCCGAATTCGCCCGCGCCGCCGTGAACGCGTCAGCAGATCGGGCCGTGACCGAAGGTGCGCTCGCGATGGCGTGGACCGTCATCGACGCCGCGACCGGGCCATTGCGCGATCGGCTCCTGCGCGCCGCCGAGTAACGGATTGGGTCGCGCTAGGCGCCGACGACGATGACGCAGTCGACGCCGTCGCTGAACGGCGGTGCCGGGGTGGGGAAGGCGACGACCTTCGCGCCTTGCAGTGCCGTCTGCTGCGACAGTGCAACCTTCTCGCGGTCGAGGCCCGGACGGCACATCAGGGTCTTCCCACTCTGGCGGTGCCCGGTCCAGGTGCTTGCTTGCGGTTGGTTCGTGTACCCGACCTGCAGCAGCGTCGTCCGCAGCGTCTTGGCCGCGCCGGTCGGCGCGCCGCCGTTCAGCACGAGCAGCTTCAGCTGGTCGGGGGTCTTCTTCGGAGTCGCGGGCAACGTCGTGGATGTCGTGGTCGTGGTCTGCGAGCCATGCAGCGTGGTCGTCGTCTTCGCCGGCTTCACCAAAGTGGTCGAGGAACCCGCCGTGCTCGTGTCGACGCGCTGCAACAAGAAGAGGCCCACGATGACCGCGAGGCCGATCAACGCCGCACCTTTCACCGCCGCCGCGCTCGCGCCACGCGCGAATTCTCCGCTGCCCCCGGATGGACGACTCATGTCACCATTCTGCCCGAACACCTGCCCACGCGCGCGCTTACCGGGATCCGGGATCGGCGCGCCGGCCCTCGATGCGGTCGCGCCGCGCCTGCTCCCGCCGCTTGCGCACGCGCAAGACGGTAAGCGAGTCGTAGTCGAGCGCCTCGACGCGATCGATGAGCCCGTTCAGCGCGCGGTAGTAGCTGCTCGTCGACATGCCGAAGCGAGCACGGATCCCGACGTCCTTGCGAGAATCGAGCTGCCACCACTCTCGCTCGAAGTCGATCAAGGCGCGTTCCTGTGCGGACAGCTCTGATGCCTTCATCGGCTCACGATCCTGCTCGCTCCGCGCACCAAATACAAGCATCCCGGGATCGCGACGTGGTTGCTACACGTCACCGCGACGGATGTGCTCCCATCGGCGAACGCTTCGAGGGCTCAGTCGCACTGCGGTGTTCGTGACGCTTGGGACTGAAGCTGGCGTCGCGTGAGATGCGCACGATTGCCTCGGCACGCGACCTGACTGCGGTCTTCTGGAAGATGGACTTGAGATGTGTCTTCACTGTGTTCTCGCTGACCCAGAGCGCACTCGCGATGTCGCGATTGCGCAGACCTTGCGCGAGAAAGAGCGCGACCTCGCCCTCGCGCAACGTCAGTCCGAGGTCGTGACCGGGCCACGGCTGCCGCACCGATCTTCCGAAACGCGCGCTCACGAATTCTTCCTGGCGCCCGATCTGCTGAAGCGCCTCGACGAGCGCCTCGGCCGACATCGACTTCGCGAGCACACCGCGCGCTCCGGCGGCTCGGGCCGCGTCGAAACGCTCCGGAGCGAACGACCACGTGTAGATGGCAACCGCTCGCACGTGGGGATCGTGGGCGAGATC
>JALYLU010000495.1 GCA_030774075.1 Actinomycetota bacterium
CGTTGAACACCGTCATCGTTCCAGCCCAGGAGGCATTTCCCGTGGATACGCGGCTCCGCTCAACCGCAACTCATCGGTGGATCGAGGCTAAGAGAACCGCTTTTCCTTGACCTTTGCGGCCTTTCCGATCCGATCGCGCAGGTAGTACAGCTTGGCCCGGCGCACGTCGCCCCGAGTGATGACCTCGATGCGGGCGATGATCGGCGAATGCACCGGAAAGGTGCGCTCGACGCCGACGCCGAAGCTGATCTTTCGGACCGAGAACGTCTCCCGGGCGCCACCGCCTTGGCGACGGATCACCACACCCTGGAACACCTGGACCCGCTCTCGGTTGCCTTCGACGACCCGGACATGCACCTTCAGGGTGTCTCCGGGGCCGAAATCGGGCACGTCGTCGCGCAGTCCGGCGCGGTCGACAAGTTCGGTGCGGTGCATGAGGGGGCTCCCGTGGAGGCGCGCGCCCTGGCGAGCGCGACCCGAGATGCTAGCGGGGCGCCGAGTCGTCGGGGAATTCGTCTTGAAATTCATCGGCGGGGAACTCGGCCAGCAGGGCCTCATCGGCCGGCGCAAGGGGAAACGTCACGAGATCGGGCCGGCGCGCGAGGGTCCGGCGCAGCGCTTGCGCGTCCCGCCACCGAGCGACGCGTGCGTGATCGCCCGAGCGCAGCACCTCGGGCACGGCCCAACCGCGGAACTCGGCCGGACGCGTGTACTGCGGGTACTCGAGCCGGCCATCCGTAAACGACTCCTCCGCCGCCGACGCCTCGTTACCCATCACGCCGGGAAGCAGGCGCGCCACCGTCTCGATGACGACGAGCGCGGCGCCCTCGCCGCCGGCGAGGACGAAATCGCCGATGGAGAGCTCCCCGTCGCAGAGGTGATCGGCGACGCGCTGGTCGACGCCCTCGTACCGCCCGCAGATCAGGGAGAACCCGCTACTGGTCGAGAGTTCTCGCGCCAGGCCCTGGTCGAACCGGCGACCGCTGGCCGATAGCAACAGCAACGGCCGCGCCGGCTGCACCGCCTCGACCGCCGCGAACATCGGCTCCGGCGTCATCACCATCCCCGCACCACCCCCGAACGGCTCGTCGTCCACGCTCCGATGCCGGTCGGCGGTGAATGCGCGCGGGTCGTGTAATCGCACATCGAGCAGGCCCGCCGTGCGCGCGCGTCCGAGAAGCGACACCTGTAACGGCGGGCGGAGATACTCGGGAAAGATCGAAAAGACGTCGATGCGCACGGTTCACGTCAGAGGTCGAACAGGCCTTCCGGGGGGTCGACCACGACCACGCCGGACTCGAAGGAAACGACGAACACCATCGGGACGAGCCCGCCGCCGTCGAGCACCAGAAGATCGTGCGCGGGGTTCGCTTCGACCGCCACCACGTGCCCGAGGGACACGCCGGAACGGTCGCGCACCTCGGATCCGATGAGCTCGTGAACCCAGAGCTCGCCCTCGGGCGGTTCCGCCAGCTGCTCGGCCTCCACAATCTTGCTCCGCAGCGCGTCGGCGGCGTCGCGGTCTTCGACGCCTTCGAAACGTACGACGAAGCGGTGCTGATTCGGGCGCGCCGACGCAATCACGTACGCGCGACCGTCGACCCACAAGGTGGAACCGGGCGCGAACCGCTCCGGGATATTGCTGACGGGCGTCACCAAGACCTCGCCGCGCAGACCGTGCGCACGTCCGATGCGTCCCACCTCGAGGCGGGCGCCTCCGCCCACACTCGTTCCGGCCCCGTCATTCGGTGGGCGGGTCTCACCCACGAGGCTCGCCTCTTCCCGACCCGAGCCGATTACTCCGCGACGTCGACCGTGACGCGCACGTCTTCGGTCGCGCCCGCCGCGCGCGCGACCTGGCGCACCGCTTGGATGACGCGACCGCGCTTGCCGATGATGCGACCGAGGTCGCCCGGACTCGCGTGCACGAGCAATGTGACGTTTTCGCCGCGCTCGTTCGCGTCGACGAATACTCCGTCGGGGTCGTCGACGAGATGGCGGGCGATGTGCTCGACCGAAGCGCGGGCTCGCGCGCCGACGGCGCGGTTCCCCTCGGGTGCGACGTCGTCGTCCTCGAAGCCGTCATCCTCTTCGAAGTCGTCGTCCTCGAAATCGTCGTCGTCCTCGTCGCTCATGCTTGCGCCTGCACGGTGTCGTCGACCGGCGCGGTGGCGGGCACTTCCTTCACGGTCTTCGGCTTCGATTTCGCCTTCGGCCGCGAGACCGCGGCCTTACCGTTCGCCTGCTGGTAGGCATCCCACACGCCGGCGATCTGGAGGATCTTCGCTGCACTCTCGGTGGGCTGGGCGCCGGCATTCAGCCAGTGCAGCGCGCGCTCGCTGTCGATGGTCACGAGCGACGGCTCCTGACGCGGCGCGTACTGGCCGAGGATCTCGAGGAAACGGCCGTCACGAGGACTACGGGCATCGGCAACGACGACGCGATACGTCGGCTGTTTCTTCTTGCCGACGCGCATCAGACGGATCTTGACAGCCAAATGAAACTCCTCTTCGAGAACGGCGGAAGGAGTCTAGGTCACAGGCCCGGAAAACCCGGAAGACCGCCACCCTGAAGGTCGCCCGCGGGCATCCTCGGCCCATTCGACTTTCCCTTGCCCATCTTGGCTCGCTTGCCCTTACGGGTCAGGCCGCCCATTCCCTTCATCATCTGCTGCACCTGTTTGAACTGCTTGAGCAGATTGTTGATCTCGCTGGTCGAAGTACCGCTCCCCTGCGCGATCCTGAGACGCCGCGAACCGTTGATGAGCTCGGGGCGCCGACGTTCCTCCAGCGTCATCGACCGGATGATCGCCTCGATACGCGCGATCTCCTTGTCGTCGATCTCCGCATTGCGGACCTCCTTGGGCACGCCCGGCAGCATCCCGAGCACGCCCTGGAGCGGCCCCATGCGTTTGATCTGCTGCATCTGCTCGAGGAAGTCCTCGAGCGTCAGCCGGCCGCTCTGCACCAGCTCTTCGGCCTTGCGCTTCTCGTCCTCCTCGAAGGTGGCTTCCACCTTCTCGATGAGCGTCATCACGTCGCCCATCCCGAGAATGCGGCTGGCCATCCGGTCGGGATGGAACGGCTCGAACTCGTCGAGTTTCTCGCCGGTACTCGCGAACAGGATCGGCTTGCCGACCACTTCTTTCACCGAGAGCGCAGCGCCGCCGCGGGCGTCGCCATCGATCTTGGTGAGGATGACGCCGTCGAGACCGACCGCCTCGTTGAAGGCCTCGGCGACGTTGACCGCTTCTTGTCCCGTCATCGCGTCGACGACGAGGAGCGTGTTGTGCGGCTCGACCGCGGCGTCGATCGCGCGGAGCTCGTCCATCAGCTCGGTGTCGATCTGCAATCGACCCGCGGTGTCGACGATCACGAAGTTGCGGCCGAGCCGTTGCGCCTCCGCGATCGCGCCGCGCGCGACGCGCACGGGATCTGTCGCCTCGCTGTAGAAGGGCACATCGACACGACCGGCGAGCACGCGCAGCTGCTCGACCGCGGCCGGGCGCTGCAAGTCGGCACCGACCAGCAGCGGGTGCAGGCCCTGCGACTTCAGCAGCCGCGCGAGCTTCGCCGCCGCGGTCGTCTTACCCGAACCCTGGAGCCCGGCGAGCATCAGGACGGTCGGCGGCTTCGGGCTCATCGTGAGCTTGCCGGTGGTGCCGCCGAGCGTCGTCACCAACTCCTCGTGCACGATCTTGATGAGCTGTTGGCCCGGATCGAGCGCCTTCGCCACCTCGGCGCCGATCGCGCGTTCCTTCACCCGGCCGATGAACGACTTCACGACGCGCACGTTGACGTCGGCTTCGAGCAGCGCGAGCCGGATCTCGCGCGAGATCTCGTCGACGTCGCGTTCGGTCAGCCGGCCGCGGCTGCGGAGCTTGGAGAAGATGCCGTCGAGACGATCACTCAGTGCGTCGAACACAGGGCATCTAGGTTAGTAGGAGACGCAGGTGCAGCCGACCGAAGGGGAGGCGCAACCGGAGTCGACCCATTAAACAATGGACGCAGGTGCAGCCGACCGAAGGGGAGGCGCAACCGGAGTCGACCCATTAAACAATGGACGCAGGTGC
>JALYLU010000496.1 GCA_030774075.1 Actinomycetota bacterium
GTGTCGAACGACTCGGCTATCTCGCCGAGTTCGCCGTCGCCCAGCTGCAGGGCCTCAAGCATCTCGTGCTCTGCGACGCGCGTGCGCCGGTGTCGTTCTTCGCGTATCCCGACAAGCCCAGCAACCTCGTGCCCGACGGCTGCGAAGTGCACGAGCTCGTCCCCGAAACGTTCGACGCCGCCACAGCGCTCGAGGAGCTCGCCGACGCATTGGGCGCGCCCGCAGAAGGCGTCGTCCGTGTCGCGGCCGTCCCGCCCGAGCGTCCGACCGGCGCCCTGACCCCGGAGACCCTTGCGCAGGCGATCGGTGCCCTCTTGCCCGAAGGCGCGATCGTGAGCGACGAAGCGAACACCGCCGGGCTGTTCGTCTCCGGCGCGACCGCCGGCGCCCCGCGCCACGACTGGCTCACTCTCACCGGTGGTGCAATCGGTCAGGGCATGCCCGTTGCAACCGGCGCCGCCGTCGCGTGTCCCGACCGCCCGGTGCTCAACCTGCAGGCCGACGGCAGCGCGATGTACACGTTGCAGTCCTTGTGGACCCAGGCGCGCGAGAACCTCGATGTCACGACGGTCATCTTCGACAACCGGTCGTACGCGATCTTGAGCCTGGAGCTGTCGCGCGTCGGCGCCCGCACCGACGGGAACGCGGCCGATCTGTTCGACCTTTCGCACCCCCCGCTCGACTTCGTCGCGCTCGCGCGCGGCATGGGTGTCGACGGCACGCGCGCCGAGACCGCCGATGAGCTGGTGCGCGCGCTGGAGCACGCGCTGAGCGAGCCCGGTCCTCACCTCATCGATGCCATCCTGCCTGCTCGACTGTGATCTCTGAGTCTCTCTGATCTCTCTGGTCTCTCGGCCTTTCCCAAGGAGCGTTGCGATGCCGTACCGGTTCAACCACATGGAGCTGACGTTCCCGCGCGGCGGGCTCGACGAGGCGACGCGTCGAGACATCGCCGCGTTCTACGGCGAGATGTTCGGCTGGTCGGGCATCGACGTCGTGCTGTTCGAGCAGCGCAACTTCCTGCTCACCGGCGACGACGGTGCGCAGCACTTCATCCTGCTCGCGGAGGCCGACAAGTACATGCAGGCTCCCGGCTATGACCACCTCGGGGTGTTGTGCGACACGCGCGATGAGGTCGACGAGCTGCTCGAGCGAGCGAGGCGTTGGCGCGACAAGGACGATCGGGTGAAGATCACCGAGTTCGCCAAGGATCTCGTGCAGGGACCGGTGACAGTGCACGCGTTCTACGTTCGGTACCTGCTGCCGATCCAGTTCGACGTGCAGTGCATCGAGCACGCTGCGGGAAGTGAGCCGGAGAAGCGCTGGCAGTACGTCTGATTCGTCGGTCGCATCAACTCCGACGTCACTCGAGGATGAGGTGGACGTCGCCGAACTCGTGCCAGAGGTAGCCCTCGGCCGAGGCGGCCGCGTACGACACGTCGAGCAAGTCGCAGCCCGCGATCGCCTCGAGCATCTGTAGATGTGACGCCTCCGGCTCGTGCCAGCCGGTGAGCAACCCGTCGACCGCGTGTGCGCCCCGTTCGGGGGTTACGACCACGTCGGTCCAGCCCTCGCTCGCGTGTACGACGCGCCGGGCGTCGACGACCGATTCGAGCGCGCGCACCACTGTCGTGCCGATCGCGATCACGCGCCCGCCGTTCTCGCGGGTCTCGTTGATCCGCGCGGCAGTGGACGGTGCGATGCGATACCACTCCGGATACGGATGCTCGTTCGCTTCGAGGGACGACACCCCCGTGTGGAGCACGAGGGGTGTGACTGCGACACCCTTGGCAACGAGCCGGGTGATGAGCTCGGGCGTGAACGGACGTCCGGCGCTGGGCATCTCCGCGCTCCCGGGCTCCCGCGCGTACACGTTCTGATACATGGCGAGCGGCCAGTCGCGCGTCACGTAGCCGTAGCGGATCGGCCGGCCGTGTACGGCGAGATACGTGAGCAGCGGATCCGGGAGGTCGAGGGTCGCCACCCAGAGCCGGGCCGACGACGCGAAGCGCGTGGCCAGTTGGACGAAACCGCCCCCGACGAGCCGCAGCATGTGGCCGGGCGGGTCTTCGAACCACGGTTCGGTCGCGTGTCCGTTCGGACGGCGCAACTCGACCAGCCAGAGGCCGGCCGGCAACCGTTGCGAGAGGTGCACGATGAGGGGAGTGCCGTCCTCACCCAGCGCATCGAGCGCGGCCGCCAGCGTCCCGGACGTGTTCACCACGACGAGGTCACCCTCGTCGAGGAACTGCGGCAGATCGTGTGCATGTGCGTGCACGATCCGAAGGTCGGCGCGGTGGGCGACCATCATTCGGACGGCGTCGCGCGTGATCCCGCGCGCTTCCGGCGGTTCGGTAGCTTCACGCACGACGACGGCGGTCATGGCGTCACTGCGGTGAGGTCGGCGGCCCGGTACCGGCCACTTGCGGGCCGGTCGTGCAAAAGGCGGCGCAATGCGGGCACGACGGTCGCCGGTTCGGGACGATCGGAGATGTCCTCGCCCGGAAACGCGTCCTGATGCATCTGTGTGCGCATGTCGCCGGGGTCGAAGGTGTACACGTGCACGATCGGTTCCTCCGCGGCGAGCACGTTCCCGACCTGTTCCAGCGCCGCTTTCGAAGATCCGTACCCTCCCCAGCCCTCGTACTGCTCGACGGCCGCGTCGGAGGTGACGTTGACGATGGTGCCGGCACGGTCGCGGAGCTGAGGGAGCGCGAGTTGCACGAGCGCGACCGGGGCGAGCGTGTTGACCGCGTAAACGTGCGCGAGCACGTCGAGGGGGTAGTCGGCGAGGTGCGGCTGCGGCGACGGGCCGAGCAGGCTCGCGTTGTTCACGAGGAGGTCGATGCCGCCGAGCTCGGTCGCGGCGGCGACGAGATCCGCACGATGGGCGGCGTCGGCCACGTCACCCGGTACGGCGCGGACGAACCCGGATGGCGCGAGCGGCTCGGCCGCCGCTCGCAGCGCCGCCGAATCGCGGGCGTCGATGACGAGGTTCCAGCCGTCGGCCGAAAGTGATCGGGCCAGCTCGAGCCCCAACCCTCGGGAGGCGCCGGTGATGATTGCGACGGGCATGGTCTTCCTCCTCGTTCTTCTTTCATCTTGCCCCTGCCTCCGCAATAACGCAAGTGATTACTTGCGATATTTCGGAGGGCCGAGAATAGGAACGAGAATTGCCCGATTGCTCAGCGCTCGAGTTTGAGCGCGCGGTCGGCGATGATGTTCTTCTGCACCTCGGTCGGACCCGCGCCGATCGTGGTGTAGCGCTGCCACACGTAGTTCCGTGCCCAAACGCCGCCGTCGATCGCTCCGGGCGCGCCTTTGAGCAACGTGCCCGTCGGCCCGAGCACGTCGAGCGCGAGCTCCGCGAGCCACAACGAGATGTATCCCCACTGCAGCTTCGCGAGCGGGACCTCGGGCCAACCCCTCTCGCCCTTCAAGACCTTCGACAGCGCCCGCATGATGAGGAGGCGGGTCGCTTCGATCTGGATGTGCAGCTTCGCCACGCGCTCTCGGATCGCGGGGTCGCGTAAGGCGTCGGGATTCTCCGCGCGCGCGGTCTGCAACAGCGCGCGGAGATCCTGTGCCATCGAGATCGCCTGTCCGGCGCTCCCGACGCGCTCCTGACCCAGCGCCCCCATCGAGACGAGCCAGCCGTTTCCCTCGTCGCCGAGCCGATCGGAGTCAGGAATCCTCACGTCGGTGAAGAAGACCTCGCAGAACAATGAGTCGCCCGTGATCTCACGGATGGGTCGCACCTCGATCCCGGGCAACTCCATGTCGACGATGAAGGTCGTGATGCCTTCGTGCTTGACGCCGCGCTCGATCGCAGTCGGGTCGGTGCGCATCAGGAACAGGCCCCATTTCGCGATCTGCGCCGAGCTGATCCACGTCTTCTGACCGTTCACGACGTAGTGCGATCCATCACTTGCCTTGATCGCAGTTGTGCGCAGGTTCGCGAGATCGGAGCCGGCCTGCGGCTCGGAGAACCCTTGGCACCAGTGCTCGCTCGCGTCGAGGATGGGCGGCAGCCACCGCGCCTTTTGCTCGTCGGTGCCCCACGTGATGAT
>JALYLU010000497.1 GCA_030774075.1 Actinomycetota bacterium
TGATCCTTGACCGCCTGACCGACCGGCTCCACCATCACAACCTCCAGCGTCATCGAACCCGATCACGCCAAGTGTTGCGTTGACCCCCTGAGCCCAAGGCCGCTATGCGCTCCCGATTGTGCGGCCTTCAGTCGGCGATGTAGCGCAGCATCTCGTCGAAAACGTCCGAATCCCCGTAGCGTCGGCAGTTGCTTTCCGTGCTCGCGATCATGGCTTCGGCGTTGCCATCACGGATGAGCATCGTGGGAGCGTTGTGGAAGGCATCAGCGAGGCGGCGCGCCCGCTCGATATCGCCCGAGTCGGCGGCGAATCGAATCTGAACGAAGGCCGCGTGCAGCAGACGCAACGCTCGGTCGGTGTCACGGCGTTGGCGGCTTCGCATCCCGTCATCCTTGCACCGCGCCCGCCTTCGTCGTCTCCAGGAGCCGACCATATCTGCCAATCGATGCTTGCCGACGGGGCATCATGGTTGTGATGACCGTTCGGGATGACGTGCTCTCGCTGCGCGTCCGGAGTCACACCGATTCGACGTGGCGTAGCGAAGTCGAGATCCTCATCAACGACGTTCCGTTGCGCGAACTGCTAGCGCGCCATGGGGACACGGGAGATTGGCTCAGCCCTCCACTCTCGGTACTCGCCCCGCCATCGGACCATCTCCGCGGAGGACCGGACCGTTGGGAAGACGCGGACGATTCTTGGTTCGACGACGGCCTTGTCGCCGTCGCTGCGTGTCAGTGTGGACAGCCGGGATGTGACGCGATCCTCATGCGCGTCGAGCGAATCTTCGGTGCCGTCCGCTGGACGGCGTTCCAGTGGTATCGACGACCCGACGTTGATCTCTCAGCCGTCGAACTGACCTTCGACCAAGCGCAGTACGACGACGCACTCGACTCGCTGACGAGCGCATAACTGCCCTTGGGCTCAGGCGATCTGGGTGCCTCCGGCGGGTGACGCCTCGGTCGTCATGAGGGTGCGAATAGAAAGTCGTTGGATCGACCGATGCTCCCCTCCCCGCTCCCCCGGGCTGGGCACAAGCGTCCCCGAGTGGGCAACATGTACGCGTGCGTGAGATCGATCGGCCCATTGCCGAACGTGTATCGATCCTCGACCGCGCTCCGGATATCGAAGACCGCGTTGATGTCAAGTCGATGCCGTTTCACTCCGCGAGCGTTGAACTTGAGACCGTGCGGCTCGCCCTGCGGATTGATGATCGCGAAGTCCTTGTCGGCCGAGGCGACGACGACGTATTGGCGCTCGGCGTCATGACCCGAAGCGGTGGAGGCGGATGCCTGAGCCTGCGATGGGTCTTGCGCGAGCGCGGCGCGATCGTGATGACGAACTCGAACGCGGATGGGATTCTCGTGATTGGACTCGTGGCCGACAACGTTTCTGCCGTGCGTGTAGGAGAGGTACCGGCCATGCGTGCGAACAACGCGTTCCTGGCCGAGATTGGTCCAGATGACAGTCCGGT
Organism: Actinomycetota bacterium; assembly: GCA_030774075.1. Taxonomy (GTDB): domain Bacteria; phylum Actinomycetota; class Acidimicrobiia; order IMCC26256; family PALSA-610; genus PALSA-610. The sequence continues at coordinate 1,472 of JALYLU010000497.1, forward strand.
GGTCGTCGTCACGACTCCTGACGGCGACCGCGAGGCAGCCGGGCCTCCCGCGAACCCATAACCCGCAGCCGATCGGTACTCGACCGACGCGCTCCCTACCGGGCATTATGGGCGCGTGCTCGGCGAAATGGTTGAGCGTCGTCGCCCGCGCAGCGGCTGGCCGCTCGGTCGCACGAGCATCATGCTCATCACCGTATTGCTCACCGCCTGCGGAACCACTCGGCCTTCAGCAGCGTCGAAATCGCTCCCCCGTCACTCAGCATCGACCCCGACCCCATCAGCGGTGGCGCTCGTCGCACGACCGCTCGACGGAGGTGTCGTTGCGCGGGAGTTCGCCGCGATCGGAATGCGCTTCCGTCCCACAAGCGCCGCCCACCGCGCGTCGTCGGCTACGGCGATCCGCGCCGCCGAGGCTGATCAAGGGCTCAGCCAATACCGGAAGGGCGCACGAGTGGTGCTCGGCTTATGGACCAACGCCGTGAAGACCGGAGCAACGTCCCACGAATCCGTCACGCTGACTGATGATCGACTCGTCTGGCTCGTCCGGTTCACGGGCCTGTCGTTGCCGTCCCACGGTCGCGGTCCCGTCCAGTTCAACCACGAACTTAACGTGATGGTCGACGCGAACACGGGCCACGTCGTCGGGTCGGTCACGTATCGCTAGCTTCGAGGAGATACATCACCTGTCGTGCAGTGCGGACAGAACTCGATCGGTGGCGCGACGGCGCTAGCGAACGAGCATGGCAGCGGAGTGCTCACCGCGGGACGGGCCGACAGGTTTGCGCGGCTCCGCGCACGCCCCCGGAGCCTCCGCCGCTGCCTTCGCCTCGTTCGGTTCCTGAGGGCCTCAAGAGTCAGCCGACAGCGGCGCGGACGGCGCTCCAGAACCGTCGATCCCCGCTGGCGATTTCTTGGCTTTGTTGCAACCGCTGGGTGGCCTCGCGCGTCTTAGCGCCGTGCCACAGTTGCGGGGCGTGTTCGACGACCGTTTCGATGACTTCTACCTATTTTCGTACCGGAAGTTGGTCGCGAGCCTTGCGTTCGTGACCGGCGATCAGGATCTCGCGACGGAGGCCGTCGACGAGGCATGTGCTCGCGCTGCCGAGCGGCTCGCTCGGGGTCGTGACATCGAAGTCCTCGAAGGCTGGATCCGGGTTGTATCCCGCAACGTCGCTCGTGGTCGCCTGCGGCGACTCGGATCGGAGCGCCGCGCCCGGCGGAAGCTGGTTGCCGCGTGGGAGGAGATCGAACTCGCCGTCGATACGGCACGAGTGCTCGACGTACGCGCCGCCCTCAACGGCCTGCCGAGACAACAACGCGAGGTCGTGGTGTTCCACTACTTCCTGGGGCTGAGCGTCGACGCCATTGCGGAGGAACTTCGAGTCCCGTCAGGCACTGTCAAATCTGCGCTCCACCGAGCGCGTGCGGTCCTCGCACAACAACTCGCCGACACACCCGACCAGCACACGACGGAGCGACGATGACCAGCAGCGATGAACTCGACGGCACCTGGCGCGACGGGCTGTCTGCGGCCGCAAGTGAACTCGTCATCGCCGATGACCCGCGCACCCGAGTTGCCGAGCGGGTGCGGCGTCGACGCAGGTCACGACGAACACGGACGGCCGTCACCCTCGTTGTACTTAGCGCAGCCGCAGTCCTCGCGGTTGCACAGATGGGTCATCAGGGAACGCACCCCGGAGTCGCGGCCGGACCGGGCGCTACGGTTCGGGCAGTCGTCGAAGTCGATGATGCGCCCGGCAACCAGTTGACCATCGTGTTTCCGGGCCGGGTCGTGTCGGGAAACCCGCCATCAATCAGGCTGCCAAGCGGTCTGATCCGCTTCAAGATCCAAGGATCCGCTGGCCACACACTCGTCATCGACGGCATACCCGGCTTCGTTGCCGACTTCTCGCCTTCGGGCCCAACCACACTCACCGAAGACGTTCGACTCAACCCCGGTGAATACCTGATGCACTGCGCCGTCCCCGGTCACGCGGAAGCCGGTGAGGAAATGCTGCTGAAAGTCTCGACGCAGGGAAAGTGAGCCGAGGGTTCCGCTCGTCCACCCGCGCGCATAACTGCGATCGATCGGCACTCTGAGCAAATCGCGCAGGCGCAGGGCATGGTTTCGATCGGCACTCTGAGCAAATCGCGCAGGCGCAGGGCATGGTTTCCGTCCAGCCGGACTGCACCCTCGACGAAGCGCTGCTGCTCACGCGAGCGCGAGCCGCGTCCAGCGATCTGAGCTCGCGTACATCGCCGAAGTGGTACTCGACGGCAGCATCCGATTCGACGATTAGCGCGTCGGACACCCTTTAGCTGTGAACCATGGCCTATGGCATCATCGCTGTGTGCGAATGCCGTTCGAGCCGATGCTCGCGACGAACCGAATCTCACGGCCGCTGGCCGGCGAATGGGTGCTCGAGCCGAAGTTCGACGGCTGGCGCGCCATCGTCGCGGTCGGCGAGGACGTGCGGGTCTGGACGCGCACCGGGCACGAGCTGACCGAGCGCCTGCCCGAACTCGCGCCACTCGTCGAACACTGCGGCGGCGCGTCCGTTGTCTTGGATGGCGAGCTCGTCGCCGGTCAGGGC
>JALYLU010000498.1 GCA_030774075.1 Actinomycetota bacterium
GACCGGGTGACCGCCCACCGGAACGGGGTCGTAGGCGCGCAGTTCCGCGGGCGTCGTGTTCGGCTGAGGCGACCTCCAGATCGTCCACACGAGCGCGGACCCCGATGTTGTCCCGCTGGACGTGACGACGGGTGAGCCCGAGCCGAAGGGGAACGGGTCGCTGCTCGTCGCCGCGAGGGTGATCGTCGGGTTTCCGTTGGTGTCGAGCCCGTATTTGTACACGAGCAGGTTGCCGCTGCTGACCCGGTCGGTGCCGCCCTTGGGGTTGGCGGTGACGACATAGAGGTAACCGCCGTCGCCCGGCCATACGCCGACCTTGCCAAACACGCCGCCGAACTGGCCGATGCGCGTGACGACGGCATCGGCGCCTCCCGGGCCTTGGCGGTAGCCGCCGAGGTTGTCGCGGTTCAGAAGATACGCGTAGCCGTCCTTGCCCTGAACGAACATGAGGTGAGGAACTTGCGCCGTCCCGAAGTACGCGTCGGGAAGGCCGACGGGGCCACCCGAGCTGAGATCGATGTTCTTCGCCGAGTCGGAGGGGGCATTGCGGGGCGAGAAGAAGTCTTTCGCTTGCAGCGTCCCGTCGGACTGGACGCCAAGACGCACGACCGCGATCCCGAGGTCGGCCGGCGGACTCGACCCGGCCGTCGGTGCGGTGAGCACGAAGCCGGGGTTTCCGGTTGACACGAACAGACGGTTCAGGCCGTCCGACATGATCCCTGATCCCGACTGCCAGATGCCCGCCCCGTCGGAGGTACTCGTCATCGCCGACCAGCGCGTGCGCAGCGTGGCGCCGGTCGTGACGCCGAAGATCCAGCCGGCATACGGAGAGATGTCGCACAGAGACCCGAACGCCGCGTACACGGCACCGTTGTTGAGCAGCAGCCCCGGCCGCTGCAGCTGGTTGGTCGGCGCGAACGTCCGGCTCGGTGCGTTCTGCGCGGCACCGGCAATCGCGACGGGAAAACCGGCCCGCTCGGCCCCGGTCGCGACGTCCATTGCGTGCATCCACCATGCCGCCGGACCCGAGGTGCCGCTCGCGTACGTCTTGTTCACCAGGTACACGGTGTGGGTCGCAGGGTCGATCACCGGTGTGGAGGTGACGCCGATCGTGGGGAGAAGGTCAGGGCATCCGATGTTGTTGGTCCACGGCACCCCGAGATTGCGGGTCCATTTCTGCACTCCGGTGCCGGCCGCGAGCCCGTAGACGTTGTTCTTCTCCGTTGCCACGACCAACGTGCCGCTCGACACGAGCGGCTGCGCGTACACCTGACCGTCGACCGCGGTGGTGAACAGCGCGCCGAACGAGCTATTCGTGACGGCCGAAGGAGCCAAGCCGGCCTGGTTTGAATACCAGCCGGCCCGCAGGTTGCCCACATTGTTCGTCGTCACATCTGCACGCGCCGGAGACGCCAGCCCAAACGTGCAGGCGACCACAAGCAACAGCGCGGCACGTGACCTCACCCGCATCGAGACTTTCCCACCACAGCCGGCCACCGTCCTCTCGCGGTCCGACACCACGCTCCGGCGCCAAAGGTATCGCGCCGAAGCGGACACGGCTACCAACCTCGCAGGGCGCGCCCACTCCAACGAGCGCGCACGACACCCAACACGAACGGCTGCTCGCCTGATTGGCGCTCGGTGATCGAGCCGGTGAGGTCACCGCGACCTACCTCGCGAAGGAACAGTTACGCGACGTGTACGACGCGCGCACGTTCCGAGCTGCGCATCGACGGCTGCGACGCTTCTACGAGCACTGCGACCAGACCGGCGTGCGCGAGCCGTCGGCTTGCGCGCACCATCCGGGCGTGGGAAGCCGAGGTGCTCGCCTACCACACGACCGGCCGCTCGAACGGACCGACCGAAGGCATCAACTTGCTGATCAAGAAGGTCAAACGCCTCGGCCACGGCTTCCGCCACTTCAGCAGCAACCATCGGCTGCGGCTCCTGCTCCACTGCGGTGTCCAATGGCAGATTGTCTCAACCGCAAGAGTGCGAGGCCGTCAACCACGCTTCATCGTGTAGAGCCCCTTAAGGGTCCGCGCGACGGCGCCGTCGACTCAGGCGTTGATCTGGCCCGACAGTCGAGTTCTAGCGATCCCTTCTACGGCCGCGCATCGTGCGCGGGCCGGATCGTCGGGTGCAGATTCGTGATCTGCCTCTCGGCGGGCCACGCCGGGTCAATCGAAGTTCGAGAGTGTCGATGTCGTGTCGATCAGCGATACCAAGAACACAGCCATGCCAAGTCGACTGGCGACAGGAAAGGGCTCTGTTGCATTGGGCCCCACCGGGGTCCGGGGGCGACAGTGGTGGGATGCTCCGATCTCATGGTCGTCCGGTACCCGCGGTCCCGAGCTCGGCGTTCAAGGGCTTCCGGTTCCCTCCCGAGATCATCTTCTCGCAGTGCGCTGGTACCTGCGGTTCGGGCTCTCCTAGCGCGACGTCGAGGAACTGCTGACCGAGCGGGGAATCGAGGTCGATCACGTGACCGTGTTTCGGTGGGTGCAACGCTTCACGCCGCTCTTGGCCGACGCGGCTCGGCCCGGTCGCCACGGCGTCGGCGACCGTTGGTTCGTGGACGAGACGTACGTGAAGGTCGCGGGCCGGTGGGGGTACGTGTACCGGGCAGTCGACCAGCACGGTCAGATCATCGACGTGTACGTCTCGACCAGACGCGATATCCGGGCCGCGCGACGGTTCTTCGCGACGGCGCTGAGGGCGCACGGCGAGCCGATAGAGGTCGTGACCGACCGGGCCGCGGGTTTACGGGCAGCGATCGATGAGCTCATGCCCGCCGCGCTTCACAGCACGGAGCAGTATGCGAACAACCGCGTCGAGTGCGACCACGGCCGGCTCAAAGCTCGGCTTCGCCCGATGCGCGGCCCCAAACGCGACCCCACCGCCCGCGTGATCGTGCGCGGTCACGCGCTGATGCAGAACATTCGGCGCGGCCATTACGAGCTCGGGGTTGATGCGCGCACGGATCGGCGTGTCGCGGCCGCGTTCACCGAACTCGCCCGAGTCATCTAACGGGAAACCGACCGCAACTCGGACTCACGCGGCCAGGTCCGACTCAACGCAACAGAGCCCCCGCAAACGCGCGTGCGGGCGTTGCTGGGACGTGGTACGGCTCTGTTGCATTGGGCGATGCCGGTGTCTGGGGGCGACAGTGGTGGGATGCTCCGATCTCATGCTCGTCCGGTACCCGCAGCACCGAGTTCTGCGTTCAAGGGCTTCCGGTTTCCGCCGGAGATCATCATGCTGGCGGTGCGCTGGTACTTGCGGTTCGGTCTGTCGTATCGCGACGTGGAGGAGCTGCTGGTCGAGCGTGGGATCGAGGTCGATCACCTCACGGTGTACCGGTGGGTGCAGCGCTTCACACCTCTTCTGGCTGAAGCAGCCCGACCGTGCCGCCGTACAGTCGGCGACCGCTGGTATGTCGACGAGACCTATGTGAAGGTCGCGGGCCCGTGGTGGTACGTCTACCGGGCGGTCGATCAGTACGGCCAGGTCATCGACGTCTACGTCTCGACCCGCCGCGACATCCGGGCTGCGCGTCGGTTCTTCGCGACGGCGCTCCGCGATCACGGCGAGCCGACGGAGGTCGTGACCGATCGTGCACCGACCCTGCTGGCCGTTGTCGACGAACTCATGCCGGGCGCGTTCCACAACATGGAGCAGTACGCGAACAATCCGATCGAGGCCGATCATGGCCGGCTCAAGGCACGGCTCCGTCCGATGCGCGGACTCAAACGCGACCACACCGCCCGCGTGATCATGGGCGGGCATGCGCTCATGCAGAACATTCGTCGCGGCCACTACGAACTCGGGTGTGACGCCCGAACCCATCGGCGCGTCGCGGCCGCGTTCACCGAACTCGCCCAAACGACCTGAACCGAAGTCGACCCCCAGGGCTCCTTGCGTTGGCGAGACCGACTCAACGCAACAGCGCCCCAGGCGGTCTGATCGAAGACGCTGACGGCACGGTCGCCGGGCTGCACCGAGGACGACGAACCGGACGGCTGCCGCGGCCGCGAGCTACGTCACGAAGGCGAC
>JALYLU010000499.1 GCA_030774075.1 Actinomycetota bacterium
GGCTTGCCCACGCCGCACGACAACCCCACAGGGGTGCACGCGACAACCAGCCGCACCAGTCACCACCTCACAGCCAACCGATCGGTGGATCCGGGCTTAGACGCTGACCATGAGCATCGGTTCGGCGAGTTCCAAGCACGCCCGAAGGGCCAACCGGCGGCACGGCATACGTCGCGACGTACGTCGTCGCGGCGGTGCCGCGTCAAGACACGTAGAAAAGATGTAACGAAATGGGCTGCTCGAACCATCTTCCACGGATGGGAACGGACGAGAGTTGGGCATCCCCGTACAGCCCCGAGGTGCACAAGGCCGCGGGCATGATCGCGGCGCAGGCCAACTGCGCGATCGAGAACGCGATCTCCAAGATGTGGGACCGCGCCGACGCCGACGACGCGTCCATTGACGACATCGCCGCGGCCGTGCTCAATCGCTCGATCCGGTTCACGGCTGCAACCTGACCTACTACCGCCGCACGCGGCGATGCCTCCCGGCGGTGGCGGGAGGCATCGTCAGCCACACCTTGGGAAGGGGTGCAGCCGGGCACCAAAAAGGGTGTGCCGGCCTGCAACGTCTGGCAACAGTACGGCGCGTTGGTATCGACTCAACGCGACGATGCCTCCCAGCGAGAACGTGGGAGAGCTCTTCGCGCTTAACGATCCGCTGCACGTCGGTCGGAAACGCGGCGCTCGATCGGAGCATCGGCAAAAACCGTTTCACACAACTCGCATAGCGGCAGCCCGCCCGTACCAAAGCGATCTGCTCGTGCCTGTGTCCTTCGCCGCTCTCTCCGTCGTCCCTCACTCCGTGTTCTTGTAAAGTTTCGAGTACGTCTCGACCGTGAGCACGGAAGGTGGCGGCCAATCGAGGTTTCCGCCCGGCCACGGCCATAGCCGAACGACTGCATGATTGCCTTCGCCATCGTGTCGAGCCGTCGTCGCGTTCGGCGCGCAGTAGTGATGCCGGTAAACCAGCTTGAACAGCACTGATCGTGAGACGGGACACTCGGGTTCGTAGCTCCACGGCGTTACCGTCGGATCGGGAGTCACGCTCGTCACATCGTCGCCACGACATGCCACCCAGAGCACGTGATCGTCCGGCAGTTGTCTGTGAAGTCGGATGTACCTGAAGTTCTCGGACGGATATTCTCCGAACGTCGGGTCTTGGAAGAACTTCGCGCGGATCATCGACTGGTATCCGATCCACGTCGCGACAACTGGGACCTCAGTCTCCGGGACGGTCACGGCTTCCCCGAAGAGAATCGGCTCGATGTATTGCCGTGCTCGGTCCTCGAAATTCTTGTTCCACCAGACGCGACACGAGGCGCAGAGAGCATCGGTCCAGTCTGAGAAGTGGGGACTGGGGCGGTCGCTGTCCCCGCGGACCTTGCGGATTCCATTGGGGTCGCGGTCGGGATTGCGGGCGAAGAACGCCTTCTTCGTCCACTTCGGCGGCGCGTGCTCCTGTGTCACCTGACCTTCGTGGTTGCAGAACAGGCAACGTGCCACGGCGTGAGTGTCTCACACGATCTCTGCTGTTCTCGCGGTGGCGACATCTCCGGCGGCCGATGCTTGGCACACCGAAGCAATCAGCGAGCCGTCGCAGTAGCGCCAGATCTGCAGATCGGTACTCGACCGAGGCGCTCCCGCGTGTGCGAGGCTGGTCGCGCAAGCGGAGGCTCGATCCGGGCCTCCCATTCACCGGGGGCCACGGGAACCGCCCAACTCGTCCTTACGTCATACTGACCGTGATGCTGAACGGCACGCGCTCGTTGGGAGTCCTCGCGGCTCTCGTGGCGGTGTGCGTTGCCTGTTCAGGCGGTGGAACACGGCAACGCATTCACGTCTCCTCTGGGACCGGTCCTACTGCAACCTCGACCAGCACCGTCAACGCGCTCGTCGGACTCTCACTTTCTGCCGGCGAGCAAGCCCAACGGAATCACCCCTCCGCCGCGCCGCGATTCCCGGACATGACCGGAGTTGTTGATCCGAAACTCGTCCTGCACCATTCCGGAGGCCCATACCTGACGGCACGGCGGGTCGCCGACATCCTGCTCAACAACTTCCAGTGCAAACTCGGCCACCCACGCCCGCACGACCCGGCGTCTGTTTGCGTACAGGTCGACGTCCGCTTCTTCAGCCGCTATGCAGACTTCTGGGCGGTGGAGGGCGGACAAACGCAGTTCATCGGCTCGTGGGGACCTGACAGGGAGATGTACCTCGCGACCATCTTCGGCAAGCTGCCGGTCATCACCACCGTCGAGGCGCAGAACGGGCCCATCTACGCGCCGTCGCGAACGTTCCAAATCGACGCGACAACCGGCGAGGTTCTCATGACCGGCGGCCCACCGTTGCCCGAAGACTTCCAAGGCGTCGAGACATTCCGAGCGTCGCCTTCGACTACCGGGCCCTGAAACTCGGCGGCGCACTCGCCACCTGGGTACGCCATATCTGCTCGGGCATCACCGTCTGCCCGCTCTGGGTACGGTGGGCGAGGACCTCGGACCTCGAACACGCGGACCCAGACGTCGTGCTGCGCGAGTACTTGCCCGGCAAACCTCGGCTCAGATCCAGTCGAGGGAGCGGAACAGCTCACTAGCGAAGTTGCTCAGCGGGATAGTCGCCAGCTCGTCAGCCGCGAACCACTCCGCCGCGGTGACCTCGACGCCGTCAGGCCGGGACTCGCCGCTCACGACCGTCGCCCGGTACACGGTCGCCACGTACGCCACTTCGTCGCCGTTCTTGTAGTGCGCGTGGAACTCCGGGCCGCCGAGCACAGTGAGGATCCCGTCGATACGAACGGTGAGGCCGGTCTCCTCGAGAACTTCGCGCCGAGCGGCGTCCTCCGGTCGCTCGTCGACCTCGATGGAACCGCCCGGCGTGCTCCAAGCGTCGGCGTCGGCCTCATGCACCAGGAGCACGCGGCCGTCATCGTCGGACGCGAGCGTAGAGACCGCGGGAACGAAGATCAGCTCCGAACCAACGACCTCCCGCAGCCGCTTGATGTACGGAGATACGGGCACCGAAGAATGCTAAAGGCCTCATGTCAGCCTGACCTCAGGAGTGGTTTGCGGAGATCACTCGGGTGAGCCGGTTCGTCGTCCCATGCGCCCTCGCATAAGCGTCCCAGAGCGGGCAATCTGAGCGGGTTCGCGACTGCAAGCACACGCTTGTTCGCCGCGGCGATACGCTCCTCGATCCGGCGATAGGGGCGGGTAGTTCACCGACTGAGGCACGCTGGTGTTGTGGACGTGGAGAGCGCCATCCAGTTCCTGGCGGCACACCAACCGATGCCAAGCGACACGGACCTCACGGAGGACTTGAGCCGCCAGTTCGGCAGACCAAGGGGCTGATGCATGACGACTGCGCTTCGAATTCCGGATCGGTTGCAGCGCTGTGTCGTCTCGTGGTTCGGCGATGTCGGACGCGACTGGCTGGCGCGACTACCGAGTCTGGTCGCTGACGCGGCGTGTGCCTGGCAGTTGCATGTGGGCGCCCCGTTCGAGCCGGGCGGCAATGTCGGGTGGGTTGCTCCCGTACGTCGAGCGGACGGCAGCGACGCGGTGTTGAAGGTGGAGTGTCCGGGTCATCGCAATCCCTGGGCGGCAAAGGGCCTGCAACATTGGGCTGGTCGCGGAGCGGCGCGACTTTTCGACTCCGACGAGGCGACTCAGGTCTTGCTCCTCGAGCGGTGCGTGCCCGGCACGAACGGTGATGACCTCGACGTCGCGACCGGGAACGAAATCGTTGCGTCGGTACTCGCCGAGTTACACGCAGTCGATCCTCCTGCAGAGGACGAGTTCGAGCCACTCGCGATGTTGGTGGAGCGCTTCCGCGAGACGATGTGGGACTGGTTCGAACGGTTTGAGCCGCCGGTGGATCGAGGCGTCGTCGCGCACGCGGACGAGCTGTTCACGTCCCTGACCTCATCTTCTACGGACACGGTGTTGCTACACGGCGATCTTGGACCGGGGAACGTCGTGCTCTCGGAGCGTGGATGGTTGGCGATCGATCCGTATCCGGTGCTGGGTGATCGCGCGTTTGACGTTGGGCACG
>JALYLU010000500.1 GCA_030774075.1 Actinomycetota bacterium
GCGCGCGTGCCGCTCGCCCGCCCTCGGCCTGCGCCTCCCGGCAGGCGGCATCGAGGCGCGAGGCCCGCGCGTCGTGCTGTTCGAGCTCCTCGAGGCGCTCGCGCGTTCGAGCCTGGTACTCGACGACGTCGTCGAGCGTGGGGCCGTATTTGCGCCTCAGCTCGGCGAGCAGCGCGCGGCGCGTCTGGACCGCCTGCAAACGTTGCGGATCCGCGACGATCGACTCCTGGGTCGTCCGTACGTCGTAGGCGGCCTCCTGCATCTCTGCTTGGAGCAGGCGTAGACGTGTGGCGAGCGCCTCGAACGGCGCGCGCCCGACCAATGCCGAGACCGCGGCGCCGAGCGCGTCCTCGCCCGCACCTTCGAGCTCGCGGTACGCAGTGGCCAGCGCCTCGCGGTGGGCCTCGGCGTCGGCCAGCAGCTCCTCCTCGGCAAGCAGCCGCGCGTCCTCGCCGGGGCCAGCGATTGCCGCCGCGTCGATCTCCGCCACCTGGTAGCGCAGCAGGTCGACCTCACGCGCCCTCGAACGCTCGTCGCCCCCGATCGACGCGAGCTCGTCGGCGAGGCGGCGCCACTCGGCTCGCGCCGCGCGCAACTCCGCGAGGGCCGCCTGCGCCTTGGGCCCGGCGAAGCGGTCGAGGAGTGTGCGCTGCTCGACGGGTGCGAGCAGCGACTGGTGCGTGTGTTGCCCGTGGAGGTCGACGACACTCCTTCCGTACTCCGCGAGCTCGGCCACCGTCGCGAGCCGACCGTTCACGTAGCCGCGCGACCGTCCGTCGGCCGGCACGACCCGCGCGAGCACGACCTCAACGGCTCCGTCCTCGAAGCGGCCCTCGACGCGTGCTTCCGCCGCGCCCTCGCGCACCAGTTGCGGATCGGCCCGCCCACCACAGAGCAGTTCGAGCGCGTCGACGATCAGCGTCTTGCCCGCACCGGTTTCGCCGGTGATGACGGTCAGGCCCGGGCCGAGCGTCACCTGAAGCTCGACGATGATCCCCAGGTTCTCGACCCGCAGCTCCGAAAGCATTTCGACTACCGATCCGGAAGCGAGAACTTCGACTTGAGGATCTGATGGAAGTCGCGCGGCCGGACGCTGACGAGCCGCAACGGCTCCCGGGCAACTCGGCATCGGACACGATCGCCCGTGCACAGCTCGCCGAGCTCGCGACCGTCGATCGTGAGCGCCACGTTGCGCCCGTTCACCACGACGAACGCGACCTCATCGTGTTCGGAAAGCACGAGCGAGCGATCGAACAACATGTGGGGCGAGATCGGCGTCAGCACGATGCAACGGAGATCGGGTGACGCGATCGGGCCGCCGGCCGAGAACGAGTACGCGGTGCTGCCGGTCGGTGTCGCGACGATCAGACCGTCGGCCGCGTAGGACGTGAATGCGCTCCCGTTGATCGACACGTCGAGATAGATCAGGTGACCGGAGCGCAGTCTCTCGACGACCGTTTCGTTCAGCGCGTACCAGCTCCCGCGCGCCGGTCCGGCCGACTCGACGTCGACCGCGAGCATCGTCCGCTCCGACACCTCGTACTCGCCCGCGAGAAGCAGCGGAAGCCAAACCTCGAGCTCTTCGGGCTCGAGCTCGCTCAGATAGCCGAGCATGCCCATGTTGACACCCACGAGCGGCACGAGCGAGGGGTACACGAGCTGCACCGCGTGCAGCATGGTCCCGTCGCCACCGAGCGAGATCGCGAGGTCGAGACCGGGCGCGAAGCGATCGGCGTCGGTCGCATGCGCATCCAGACCCGAGGCGCGCGCGAGGTCGCCGGGGACGCGGACTTCGACGTCGTGCTCGACCAACCAGGAAGCGGTGCGCTGCGCGAGCTCGTGTGCGAGCGGTCGGTCGCGGTGCGGCACCAGCCCGACGATGCGCGTCTCGGCCAGGTTCGTCACCGCGCATCCTCGGCACGATGAGCACGCTCGACCGCCTCGTCGAGGACGGCGGGCAAGACCGTCGCACGGCCCCGCCGCGCGTGCGCGAGGAACTCGACGTTGCCGTCGGCGCCGCGCAAGGGTGAGGGCACCACTGCACCGACACCCAAGCCCGCCGCATCCATCCCGGCGACGACCTCGCGCAACACGGCGGCATGCACGGCGCGATCTCGCACGATGCCCCGACGGCCGACCCGCGCCGGGCCGGCTTCGTACTGCGGCTTCACGAGCAGTACGCAGTCGGCGTCGTCGGTCGTCAGCGCGAGGAGATGCGGCGCGACCGAACCCAAGGAGATGAACGACACGTCGGCAACACAGAGATCGGGGCGCGGGTCGAGCGCGCCAGGTTCGACCTCGCGGACGTTCATCCGCTCCATCACGGTCACGCGCGCGTCCTGGCGCAGGGACCAGGCGATCTGCGAGCGCCCGACGTCGATCGCGTATACGTGCTCGACGCCGCGCTGGAGCAGACAGTCGGTGAATCCACCGGTCGACGCGCCGACATCGACCGCCCGACGTCCGCGCACGTCGATCGCGAACGCGTCGAGCCCGCCGGCCAGCTTGTGACCTCCGCGCGACACATACACCGGACCGTCCGGCGCGAGCACCGCGATCGGCTCTCCTCCGTCGACTTGGCGGGCGGGGGTCGAGGCCGGCGCACCACCGACGAGCACCCGACCCGCGTCGATGGCTTCGACGGCCCGCGTCCGGCTGGGGACGAGGCCGCGCCGCACTAGCTCGACATCGAGCCGCCGCCGCACGCGGCCGTCAGCCCGCCTTGGCCGCTTTGGGCGCGACCTTCTTGGAGGACAGCTTCTTGGACGATCCGGACTTCTTGGACGGCCCGGACTTCTTCGCTTCACGATTCGCCCGCGTCAGCCGGCGTTCGAGCGCGGCCAGATCGGCCTTGGTCGCGAGGCCGAGCGCGCCGAGCTGCCGCTGCACCTCCTTCTGCACCAACTTGCGCAGCTCCTCGCTGCGACGCCGGCTCATCTCGAGGACCTCGTCGACCGCGGCAGCCATCTGCTCGCGGGCGAGATGCCCCTGCGCGACGAGATCGGAGGCGATCGCCCGCGCCTGTGAACGCCGCAGCTCGGTGAACTGCATGCCGGTTTCGAGGGCTCGCTTCCAGTCCGATGCCTGCGGCATCGTCAGGATCTTCGGCGGCATGGTGGGCCTCTCCGTGCGGGGCGCGCGGGCGCGCACAACGGGGTCGGGCATGAAGCCTAGGACCTGCCGCGTCCGCCGGACCGCGAGAACGGGCCCGGACCGTCGGTAGGGTCCCGGCGTGATCCCGATCCGAGACGACAACCCGACCGCGCGGCGGGCGATCGTCACGATCCTCCTGATTGCCGTCAACATCGCGATCTACTTCGGCATCCAGTATCCGAAGCACGGCGACGCGAACGCCGAGGCCGTCTTCGAGTACCGCTGGGCGGGCGTTCCCTGCGAGGTCCGGACCGGCAAGCCGATCGTGCTCGTTCCCGACGGGACGATCACGCCGGCGACCGCGTGCGTCATTCCCGCGGCCGGGATCGCCGCGCCGCAACGCGCCTTCCCGCAGAAGAACGTCTGGCTCGCGGTCGTGTTCTCGATGTTCTTGCACGGATCGATCCTGCACGTGCTCGGCAACATGCTGTTCTTGTGGATCTTCGGTAACAACGTCGACGACCAACTCGGTCCGGTCGGCTTCCTCGTGCTCTATCTCGTCGGCGGCTTCGTCGCGTCGCTGGTTCATATCGTGGGCAACCTCGACTCCACCACGCCGTTCTTGGGCGCGTCGGGCGCGATCGCGGTCGTCATGGGCGCGTACATCGTTTGGTTCCCGCGCGCCCGCGTGCTCACGCTGGTGCCGATCGTCTTCATCTTGTGGCCGGTGCGATTGCCGGCGATCCTCGTGCTCGGACTCTGGTTCGTTCTCCAGGTCTTCACGCAATCGTCGAACGGCATCGCGACGCTGGCGCACATCGGTGGATTCGTGTTCGGCATGCTCGTCGCGTTCGCCCTCGCGCAGGCGGCTGGCTTCCCGCGCCGCGCGCCGTCGCCGTAACTCCGGGTCGACTCCACGCTCCGCTCCCCCCCGTCGCTGCGCTGTCGTCTCCCTC
>JALYLU010000501.1 GCA_030774075.1 Actinomycetota bacterium
GTCGTCAGTGGCTCGGGGTCGAGTCCGCGCGCCGGTCTGGACGCACTTGCGGTTGGAGCGCAAAGCTGGGTGCATGCCCGCAATTCCGCTGCGACAAAACAATCGAGAGTGGTTCATCGATCGCCGCACACCGGAACGGCGCTTGCAGGTGACTTGGCACGGTAACCACCGAACGACGGTACTCAGTATCTGGCACGGCGATACCGGCGCGGGCACGTTTCAACTGCCTATCGAGGAGAACGCGCGCCTCATCGGTCATCTCGCGGATTGCCTCTCGAACGCCGCAACCGAAGCACGCTTCCCACTCTCCACTGCGGAACCATGGATGATCCGACTTCGACGGCGGATCCATCGAGCGAGCGCGGACATCATCTCGTTCGGAAAGCGGTAGCGGTTTCTGCGCCGCGGCGCCGGTCGTTGGAACGGAATGAAGCCCCGGCGCGTCGTTGCGCCGGGGCTTCATTCGTCCGTGATTCGAAGCGTCGTCTCTCAGAAGCCGTTGACGTATAGGCAGCCGTCGGCGTAGTGGCTGCGGTAGTAGTTGCTCCAGAGGGATTGCACCGGGAAAGCCCCGTTCGCAAAGTGGGCATTGGCAAGTCGCAGCCAAGCACACTTGTCGCCGTTCTCACCGCTGATGCCGGTCGAATCCTGCCAGCCGTTCCCGTATGGATCGGTCACGGTCTCGCCGTATTCGTGGCTCGCAACGATCGTCGTGCCGTCCAGAACGCTCTGGTTCACCTTGTAGTTGCCACAGCTGTTACCGAAGTCCGGACCGTAGGGCAACGATGTGAACGTGAACCCGTAGCCGTTGTCATTGCCCCAGTAGTGCCAGCCGCACGCCGGACTGGTCGTGCTCGCGCTTACCTGGTCGGCGTGTCCCGAGGGGAGCACAACCACGAACTGGGTGTTGAAACCCCAGTCGTTGAAGTATCGACGGGCGCGGACGGCGGCCTGTTGTACCTGGGCCTGGCTGGGGTGCGCGGGCACCGCGGTCGAGTCGTAGGCGACACCCTTGAGGACGCTCGACGGGTTCGTGAACGCGCCGCCGTAGCCGGAGTACTCCTTCAGCTCGGTTCCCCAGACGGTTCCGCCGATACCGTTGTAGAACGCGGTGAGGCGTTTGCGGACCCCGTAATAATCCTGGTTCGTCCAGAAGCTGGTGCCCCAGAACAGGACGTACACCCGGGGCGCGGTCTGGACGTAGCCCCCGCCGGACCGCAGATAGTTGGTAGAAGACGCGTTCGCACCCGCTTCGCCGACTCCCGACCTCTCCGCCTTCCTTTCGGCCTTCGCTTCGGCACGTTCGATCTTGCCCACAGAATGTGACTTCGTCCGCGGTACGGCGGGTTCGTGGTCGAGGTGGGGCTGCGCGGGCCGGAGTGTCGCGGTCGCGACATCGGGTGCGTTCGTGACTGTCGGAGCGGAACTCGTGCGGTGGTTTGCGGGAGCAGCGAGAGCCGCCGTCGTCATCGCGGGACCGAGAAGTGTTGCGACGACGAGGGCGCCGAGGCTCATGACCCGCGAGAGCGACCTCTTGTTCGTAAGCGGGGCGGAAGTGGGGTGAAGCATGGTCGTTCCTCCGGTTCGGAGCGGCGTCGGTAACGCTCTCTCTTGCAGGATCGACCAAAGATCGAGGCTGAACCGTCGCGTGACGAACACTTCGAACGTGTCGGAGCTGACAAAGGCGAGCGGAAGGTCTTGAGCGGGATTTCAGCCCATCCCTGGTGGCGCTTCCGACATCCCCCGCGTACGATCAGCGGCGACGGGGGGGAGTCGGGATGGACGACAGCATCTCGGTTGCACTCCGCGAGGCGTTGGCGGCGCGCGCGGAGATCGCATATCGGTCCGACCGCTGCCGCGCGGCGCTCGGCGACATCCTCGGCGATGACGCGACAAACCATCGCCGGGAAGTGGCGCTCTTGGTCGCTGCGGTCGAAGAACACGTACCCGAAGCACTGCGCGGCGCGACGAGCCAAGCCGACGTGGACTCGATCGCCAGCCGGTTCCGCGAGGAACGTTCGCTCGAATCCGATGCTGCCCGGTGGGCGGTCGACGTCTGGTCGGACGCGCTGCGGTCGGTCGGCGTCACGTCGATACCAACCGATGCGTCCAGCGAAGGGGACTCAACTCTTTTCGGAGGGATGAGCGACGCGCCCGCGAGCGCAACGACCGCGGTATCCGGCGCGGTGCGGCCGAGCGAGACGGTGCTCGAATCTCGGTCAACTTCGATCTTAGACCCTGACGATGGGAGCTCGGGCGGAAGGCGATCCCCGCCGGCTCGACGCGCGGGGAGCCGGCGACGGTTGATGCCGATCGTCATCGTTTTGTTGATCGCGATCGGTGCTGGGTCGGCGTACTTCCTGACCAGACCCGACGACCACCGCTCAACCGTCGTGAAACCTGGCCGCGCGCCAACTACCACGATGGGGATGACTGATGCGACCGCTCCCACGGGCACCTACCCCAACAGCGCCGAGCGCGACCTACTCAAGCACGCTCCGCAATCCTCATTGGAGTGCATGCGGTACACCGGGAAGGACAATCTCGATGAGCAGCTCGCCCACATCGAGTGCACGGGTCATGGTTATACGGTCGAGTATTTTGCCTTCGCGTCGCCAGACACAATGCGTGACCATTTCGCTCATCAAGTGAAAGACATCCGTCCGAAAGGCGGGTCGTGCCTGACGGTCGCTTCCTCGAACGACCCGTCGAAGGCTTTCCAACCTGCCATCACGGAGATCTTGCCCCGTGCCAAGGGCGTCGCGCCCGCGCAGCCGACCGCGGATGCGGGCCCGGGTCAGCTGCTCTGCTTCCAGAAATCCGGGACGCTCTTGTTGTGGTGGACGAACGAGAAACTCAAGATCCTCGCCCGGGCCGCGACGGAAAAGGGAGATCTCGATGCGGGAAGAATGTTCCTGTGGTGGACCTACTCGGCCGGCCCTTGCGACGTGAAGTGTTCTGCCGACACCTGAGTGCTTCCGGTCGCCCTGATCGGCAAAATGGCCAAGGACGTGCTGAGTGAACCAGGTCCTCGTAGATCGTGGCGCAAGGAACGCCACCCTGTGCCGATGAGCAACGTTTGCGTCGGCGGCACCTGAGCGAGGCCAGGGAATATGGGGCGACACGGGTTCGGGGTCTTCGTGAGCTACCGCCGCGAGGACGCGTCCGGGTACGCGGGTCGGCTGCACGAGGCGGTTGCGCGGCACTTCTACGACGACGATGTGTTCATCGACATCGCGAGCGTCGAGCCCGGCGCCGACTTCGTCGATGCGATCAACGAGACCCTCGCGAAGTGCAGGGTCGTCTTGGCGTTGATCGGGCCCCATTGGTTGAACGCGGTGTCGACCGAAGGCACCCGTCGCCTCGACGATCCGGCCGACTTCGTTCGCCTCGAGCTCGAGACTGCACTCGATTGGGGAAAGCGAGTGATTCCCGTGCTCGTACAAGGCGCCCGTATGCCGACGGAGACCGACCTTCCTCCGTCGCTGGCGGCGCTTTGTCGGCGCCAGGCGCTCGAGCTCTTCGACCCGCTCTGGTCGGAGTCGCTCGCCCGGCTGATCGAGAGTGTCGAGGAGAGCCTCGGCCGGCCATCGCAACGGAACCGGGGCGACATGAGCGCCGACCGGCACGCGGGCGCCATGTTCCGCGTGCTGGGTCCGCTCGAGGTTCGCGTTGGCGACCGCGCGATTGCGCTCGGCGGCGCCAAGCAGCGCAGCCTGTTGGCGCTGCTCCTTACGGAGGTCAACCACGTCGTGCCCGTCGCTCGCATGGTCGAGGCCTTATGGGGCGAGGACGCGGACGACGCGGCATCGAACAGTTTGCACAGACATGTCTCGAGCCTCCGGAAGGCCGTCGCGCCGGCCGCCGCGGCGCTCGGTGTCGACGAGCTGGTGTGTACGCAACGGCCGGGCTACGTCGTCCATCTGACCGCGGCCGAGCTCGACCTGCTCGCATTCCGCGAGCTCGTTGCGAGCGCGCAACGAGTAGCCGCCGCACACGACGTTCGCGCCGCCGCCGAGAAGTATCGAGAAGCGCTCGCGCTCGTGCAC
>JALYLU010000502.1 GCA_030774075.1 Actinomycetota bacterium
CGTGTCGCGTGCGCGCCGACGCAGTCATCTCGGCGGCCGCGACGACGTCGGTCGGGATCTCGATGCGTCCCGAGCGCAACAACTCGCGGCAGTGCTCGACCTGATCGTCCTGAACGAGCGAGTCGCCGACCTGCGCTCCGCGCGCCGCGAGGAAAGTGAACGCCATGGCGCCACCGACGAGGAGGGTCTCGCAGCGTTGCAGGAGCGCGTCGATGACACCGAGCTTGTCGCTCACCTTCGCCCCGCCGAGAATCGCGACGAAGGGCCGCTTTGGAGCGGCGAGCAATCCACCGAGAACCTCGACCTCGCGTGCCAGCAGCCGACCCGCGGCCGCCGGCAACACGAGCGGCGGTCCGACGATCGACGCGTGCGCGCGGTGCGCGGCGCCGAACGCGTCGTCGACGTACACGTCGCCCAGCTCGGACAGGTTCGCGGCGAACGCCGGATCGTTCGCTTCCTCGCCGGGGTCGAAGCGGAGGTTCTCGATCAGCATGACCGTGCCGGGCTCGAGGGACTGCGCCCGGCGGAGCGACTCGAAGCCCGCGACCTCGGGCGACAGCGCGACCACGATGCCGAGCAGCTCGCTCAGACGCGCCGCGACCGGCGCGAGCGAACACTGCGGATCGAACTTGCCCTTCGGCCGACCGAGGTGCGAACAGCACACGACCTCCGCGCCCCGTTTTCTCAAGTATTCGATGGTCGGAAGCGCCGCGGTGATGCGCAGGTCGTCCTCGATGCGGCCGTCGCGTAACGGAACGTTGAAGTCGGCGCGCAGCAGTACGCGCGTGCCTCGTTCCACCGCGAGATCCTCGAGCTGCGGAAGCGGATCGACCATCGGACGGCTCGACGCGCCGTGTGACTATTTGGAGCCGACGAATTCGACGAGATCGACAAGGCGGTTCGAGTAGCCCCACTCGTTGTCGTACCAGCCCAGCACCTTCACCATCTTGGCGTGCGCCATGGTGTCGGGCGCGGAGAAGATGCACGATGCGGGGTTCTGCACGATGTCGGCCGAGACAAGAGGCAGATCGGAGTACTCGAGCACCCCTCGGTAGCTCGGGTTTCCCGCCGCGGCAGCGAACGCGTCGTTGATCGCGTCGACGCTCGCGTCGGCGCGCAACACCGCGACCAGGTCGGTGATCGAACCAGTCGGCGTCGGCACCCGCAAGGAGATGCCGTCGAGCTTGCCCTTGAGCGCGGGAAGCACGAGACCGATCGCCTTCGCCGCGCCCGTCGAGCTGGGGATGATCGAGAGCGCGGCCGCGCGCATCCGCCGGAGGTCGGGCTTGCCCGAACGGGTTGCGGTCGCCTGATCCTGTAGCTGCTGATCGCTCGTGTAAGCGTGCACTGTGGTGATGAGACCCTGCTCGATCCCGAACTCGTCGTTCAGCACCTTGGCGAGCGGCGCGAGACAGTTCGTCGTGCACGACGCATTCGAGATGACCGTGTGCTTCGCGGGATCGAACGCGTCGTCGTTCACGCCCATACAGATGGTGGCGTCGGCGTCTCCGGCGGGCGCGGAGATGATCACCCGCTTGGCTCCGCCCTTCAAGTGTGCGGCTGCCTTCTCGCGCGAGGTGAACAGACCCGTCGACTCGATCACGACATCAACGCCGTTGTCGGCCCACGGGATCTCCGACGGCTCGCGCTGGTCGAGCTTCTTGACTTCGCGACCGTCGATCGAGAACCCGTTTCCGTTGTGCTTGATCTCATTCGGGATCGTGCGGCCGACCGAGTCGTGCTTGAGCAGGAAGGCCATGGTCTCGGCATCGCCGAACGGATCGTTGACCGCCACCAGTTCGACGTTGCCCTGCTCGCCGCGAGCGAGGATCGCCCGGGTGAACGACCGGCCGATGCGTCCGAATCCGTTGATGCCGACACGTATTGCCATCATGTCTCCTCTGACCCCGAAGGCGCGACTACAGCAGAGCCGAAAGCGCCTTCGCCAGTTGTTGCGGATCGTGCCCGAACCCAGCGGGCCCGGCAATGGGAGCGGCGACCGGCTGCGGCCCGAGCGCCGAGACAGCGCCCGCGTCGACACCGAGCCCGTGGTCGGGGTCGTACAAGAACTGATCTACCCGCCCGCCGTGATCGCGCACGGCGGCGAGGTGGTCGGTTCCGTCGTGGCGCGTGGTTTCGTTCTCTGTTTCCAGGTTCGCGATCTGGACGACACGCCCCGGCGCCCGGTCGATCGCGGCGCGGAGCTCCGGTACGCAGAGCACAGCCACGATGCTCGTGTAAAGCGATCCCGGGGCCAGCACGATCTGGTCGGCGCGTGCGATGGCCTCGAGCGCGTCAGGACAGGCCGGAGGGTTCGCGGGCGTGAGCCGAACGTCCCGAATACGCCCGCGTTTTCCCGCAACTGCGATCGCAACCTGGCCGGTTACGTGATCGTTGCCGACGCGGGCCGTCATCGACACGGGCCCGAGGGTCGCAGGGAGGACACGCCCGACTGCGCCCAGCAATCGCCCCGCTTCGTCGAGAGCGGCGGTGAGGTCGCCGAGCGTCTCGGCGAGCCCGACGAGCACGAGGTTGCCGAGCGCGTGATCGGCGAGCTCCCCCGAACGGAAACGGTGCTCGAACGCCTCCGGCCACGGACCGGCGTCGCGCGCGAGCGCGACCAGGCAGCGCCGGAGGTCGCCGGGCGCCGGCACGTCGAGGTCGCGCCGAAGGCGACCGGAGCTGCCACCGTCGTCGGCGACGCCCACGACCGCGGTGATCTCTCCCGCATACTCACGGATCGCGCCCAATGCGACGGCGAGGCCGTGCCCTCCGCCCAACGCGACGATGCTCGGTCCCACGTCAGGCGGCGCGGTCGACGTCTCGGTGATGGACGGCCGCGCGGTGCCCGTGCCCGCGCAGCCGCTCGCCGAGCTGCTCGGCGACGACGACGCTGCGGTGCCGTCCGCCGGTGCAGCCGACGCCGATCGAGAGGTACGCCTTGCCCTCCTGCTCGTAGCCCGGGAGCGTCAGCTCGAGCAGCCGGTCGAGCTCGGCGAGGAACGCTTCGGTGGCAGGCCGGCTGAGCACGTAATCGCGGACCGACTCGTCGAGCCCGGTCAGCGGTCGCAGCTCCTCGACCCAGTGCGGGTTCGGCAAGAAGCGGCAGTCGAAGACCAGGTCGACATCGATCGGCAAGCCGTGCTTGTAGCCGAACGACACGACGCTGACCTGAAGGTAGCCGTCGACGACATGTTCCGAGAAGAGCTCGCGCAATCGGTCGCGCAACTCGTGCACGTTGAGGCTCGAGGTATCGACGATGAGGTCGACCTCGCCCTTGAGAGGCTCGAGCAGCGCGCGTTCGCGCGAGATGCCGTCGCTCACACGATCGGTGTCCGACAACGGATGCCGGCGGCGGCTCGCCTCGTACCGGCGCACCAGCACCGTGTCGGACGCGTCGAGGAACAGGACACGCGTGTGGGCACCGTTGCGGCGAAGCTCGTCGATGGCCGCCGAGAGGTCGTCGAGGAAGTCGCCGCTGCGGACGTCGACGACGAGGGCGTAGCGAATCGGCTTCTCGGTGCTGCGCGCCAGTTCGGAGACCTTGCCGATGAGCATCGGCGGCAGGTTGTCGATCACGAAGTAGCCGAGATCCTCGAGCACGTGCGCGGCCTCGGAACGACCCGCGCCGGACATGCCGGTGATGATCGTCACATCCAGTGTCCGGTTAGGGATGGGGAAGTCCCCGGTCATGGGGCCAAGCGTACGCGAGTGCCGGCCCACTGCGGTCCGACGGCTCTACCCGCGAGAACGGCGCGTCAATCGAGATGGAGCTAGAGACCAGTTACCACTACTGGCGTCGACGAGTCGGTGTTGGTGCCGTTCCCCAACTCGCCATAGAAGTTGTAGCCCCAGCATTTGGCGGTGCCGTCGGCCAACAATGCACACGAATGGAATTGGCCGGTGCTGATCGCGTTCGCGGTGCTAAGGCCGCTGACCACCACCGGCGTCGCCGAGGTAGTGGTGGTGCCGTTGCCCAACTGGCCCGAGGCGTTGTAGCCCCAGCATTTGGCGGTCCCGTTCGCCAACAACGCACA
>JALYLU010000503.1 GCA_030774075.1 Actinomycetota bacterium
CCGCTCGCCCCAGTCGCGCCGCTCGCCCCAGTCGCGCCGCTCGCC
The DNA here is from genome assembly GCA_030774075.1 of Actinomycetota bacterium. Classification (GTDB taxonomy): domain Bacteria; phylum Actinomycetota; class Acidimicrobiia; order IMCC26256; family PALSA-610; genus PALSA-610. The sequence goes on from JALYLU010000503.1 coordinate 46, forward strand.
CCAGTCGCGCCGCTCGCCCCAGTCGCGCCGCTCGCCCCAGTCGCGCCCGTCGCGCCGTCGTGCTTCGGCGGCGCGGCCTTCTCGCAGTAGTCGGCCACATTGGCCGCTCCTCCGGCGGCCTTTTCCAGGTTGGAGAACGCAACAGAGTCGTACTTGCCGCTGTTCGAGTTCTGGTTCGCCCGGCCCGCGGCATACGCGGTGCACAGCCCGTACTTGGCGCTGCCGGTGGCGTCCGGTCCGGTCGCCTGTCCGGCGTTCCCGGCTTTCCCGGCGTCCTCCGGTTTTGCGGATTTGGAGGTCGCGTGTGGGTTCGCGTGAGTGTTCGCGTGGCTGTTCGGCTTCGGAATCGACAGTCCGACGTGGGAGCCCGCGTCACTGATCGCGGTCTGAGCCGACTCTGGGAGAGTGTTCGTCGCGGCCGCGGCCGCCGTCGCGCCGAAAACGGTCGCGGCCGCGATCGCGGCGACCTTGGCGCTGACCACTCGACCGAGCATGGACTTTCTCCGAACCGGTAGATCCGCGGGGCGGTTGGAGCGCAACGCGGCGACGACGGCGGCGACCGTGGCGGCCGTGGCGGCTTCGCGCCCGGCATCCGTCGCCGGACCCCGGCCGGTGGCGGTTTGCACCGCGTGTGCGATCCGCCGGTAGCCGGGGGGCGCGTCCTCAGGCGCGACCTGGCCGGACAACAGCCGATCGGCGGTCAGGTCGTCGAGACCGAAGCGTTTCATCTCATGGTCCAGATCGCGTTCGCCGGTCATTTCGTTACAGATTCCTGGGCGAATCGGCGGGCCATCCTTCTCAGGGCTCGATGCTGCAACACCCGCACTGTGCTCGCACGTTTGCCCACGATGGCTCCGACCTGCTCCGCGTCGAAGCCCGCGACCACCCGCAGCAGCACGATTTCGGCCTGCTCGCGTGGGAGCCCGGTAACAAGCGCGAGAACGGCTTCATCCGCGAGGATCCTCGAGTCGGCCTCGTCTTCGGGAGAAGCGCCGGGCTCGGGCAGATACGCGGGGTCGACGACCCGTTGGGGCCGTCGACGCGACTGGCGCCAATACGAAATGAGCTGTCGACGGGCGATCGTGAACATCCACGCTCGAAATCCGTCCTCGTCTCCCGAGAACGACGCGAGCCCGTTCGCGGCCGCCAACCAGACGTCCTGCGCGAGGTCCTCACCGGATCCGGCGGCCTGCGCGCCCAGGAAGCGCACGAGCGTGGGGTTCAGGTCGCGGTAGAGACTCCCGACTGCGGCCTCGTCTCCGGCCTGGGCCGCGACGAGCAGCGCGGCGAAGTCGGCGCCGATCACTGCCGGCCTCGCACGATCACGGGCGCGGCTGCGGTTTGCGTTCGCCGGCTATGCGTGCGTGCTCGACGTCCATGCGGTTCCATCCCACCATCGCTTCGGCGCTTGACGCGACGGATCGGCATACCACCCGGGCGGGCTCGGTCCGGTCGCGCCTGCGGCGGCCATGGCCCATGCCAGCCGCTTCGACGCTCCCTTGCGCACGATCCCCATGGCCAACAGCTGTGAGAAGCCGACGATCGTTGCGAAGAAACCGAGAACCAGCATCGATGATGCGTCGAGCCAGAACAGCTGGATTTGCGCATGAGTGAAGGTGAACACCAAACCTAACGCGGTCACGGCGGCGCAGGCGATCGCGAAGAGAGCAACGCTTCCGCTGGCGGGATGCACCGTCGTCTCGATTTGTGAGCCGCCGTCGACGCTGGTCACGTCGATGTCGATGACGTACAACGGGCCCCCGCGCGAGCGCGGCACGATGTCAAGGCTCGACCCCGAGCTCCTGACGCGAAACCGCCAACGGGGAAAGGAGCGGGCAATCGTGTCGACCGCGGATGCGGGGTCCTGCGGTGAACGCCACGTCGCGGTGTCATCGCGAAAGAGCCCTGCCCACCAGCCCATCCGGCAAGAATACCGGGCTCGGTCTTGCGGAAGCGTTGCCGGGTTCGCATCATTAGGGGTGCGAGATAACTCCCGAGCCTGCGGGTGAGAGGAGGCGGCCTGCCGTGAAGGTGACGAATATCCTCGCAACCAAGGGGTCGGCGGTGGAGACCATCGCGCCCGACGCCACGATCGAGCGGGCGGCACAACGCCTACGCATCGCGAACGTCGGCGCCCTGGTCGTCTCGACCGACAAGAAGCACTTCAAAGGACTGATCTCGGAGCGTGACATCGTCTACGGCCTGGGCAAGCATGGGCGGGCGTTGCTCGACATGAAGGTCCGCGACGTCATGCGCCAGAGCGGGCCGACCTGCTCCTCGGACGACACGGTAGAGCACGTCATGAGACAGATGACGCGCTTGCGCGTCCGCCATGTTCCTGTGATCGATCACGGCGAGCTTCGTGGCGTCGTGAGCATCGGCGACGTCGTGAAGAACCGTCTCGACGAGACCGAGCGCGAGGTGAACGTTCTTCGAGACATATATCTCGCGCGGGGTTGACGGAGTAGGAGAGGAAAATGAGAGACCACCCCAATGGAATCCTCGTGAGACGGTGCTATGACGCCTTCGCTGCCGGGGAACTCGATCGCCTGCGCGACCTGCTGGCTGACGACGTCGTCTGGCACGAGCCGGGCCGCAGCCCAATCGGCGGCGACCACAAGGGACCCGCGGGCGTCGCCGAATTTCTGCAACGGCTGAGCGCGCTCAGCCGAGGAACGCTGTCGGTGGAATTGATCGACGTGATGGTGAACGCGGAGCGGGCGGTAGCAATTCAACGGGTCACCGCGCGGGCCGGCGAGCGCGCGCTCGATGTGATCGACGCGCTCGACTTCGAGATCCACAACGGTCGAATCACCGAGATCTCGGTCTACCAGCAGGACGCGTATGCCTTCGACGAGTTCTGGACCGCGGCCGCAGGCGCCACGGCACCCTAGAAGGGAGGTAACGTTCGAATAATTGTTAGCGGCTCCGATGAGGAGGTGCTCGATGGCAGAGGACAGTCCACCGCGCCATGACCGGGTCGGTCCTCACCCGGTGACGCGCGCGAACCTCCGACCGAGGTGGCTTCGGCCACGACACTGACGGTTCCGAGCGCGCCCGACGGTGCGAATCGACCCAACGGAGACACGCCCCGGCCGACCGGCCGGGGCGTCTTCCTATTTTCGCTGAGGATGTCGTGACCGAGCAGGAGTTCATCGCCGGAGCGGAGTCGTGCGCAGCCGCGCTGCTCCGGGACGCGCTTGCGGGGTCGACGATGGCGGAGCGCCGCCGGGCCGGACGTCTGGGTCGGCTCCTCGGCGATCCGGCCGGACGGGAGCTGCTGTTCACGCTGACCGACGAGGTGTTGCGCGCCAGCGACGAGGCCCGGGCGGCGCGGCGGCTCAGGTCGCTCGTCGCGGCCGGAGTGCCGAGGTCGTTGGGGCGCCTCGATCGAGCGGGCTTGCGGCTCGCAGCAGCCGGCGGCCGGGTCGTGCCCGCGGTTGTCGGACGCGTGGCGCGGGCGCGTGTGAAAGCCGAGGTGCGCGACGTCATCGCACCGGCCGCCGATCCCGCGTTCGCGGCGCATATGGCGAGACGCGCGAGTGAGGGGATCGAGTGCAACGTCAACCCGCTCGGCGAGGCGATCCTCGGCGACGATGAAGCCGACGCCCGAGTCGATGCCGTCTGCCGGCTCTTGTGCCGTTCTGACGTGCAGTGCGTCTCGGTGAAGGTGAGCGCCTTGTGCGCGAACCTCGACGTCCTCGCGTTCGACCACTCTGTCGGGCGGAGCGTGGAGCGATTGCAGCGCGTGTTGCGGATTGCCGCGGCTGCGCGTCCTCCCAAACTCGTCTACCTCGACATGGAGGAGTACCGCGATCTCCACATCACGGTTGCCGCTTTCCGCATGACGCTCGACGATCCCGAGTTCCGTGGGCTGACCGCTGGACTCGCGCTCCAGGCGTACCTTCCAGACGCGTTCGGCGTGCTCGATGAGCTGTGCGAATGGGCCGCGGCGCGCCGCCGGAC
>JALYLU010000504.1 GCA_030774075.1 Actinomycetota bacterium
GCGCGACCGTTGCCCGCACCCGGGACGAATGGCTCGGACACGAGCAAGGGTCGGCGGTGCGCGCCCAGCCGCTGCTCGACATCACGGCGCTCGACCCGCGGGCGCGCAGCTCGCACAACCTTCCCGCCGGCGATCGTCCACTTTCCGGCGTGCGCGTGCTCGATCTGACGCGCGTGATCGCGGGACCCACGGCCACCCGCACCCTCGCCGCGCACGGCGCCGACGTGCTCCGCGTCTTCGCGCCGCACCTCCCCGAGATCGAAGCCCTGTTACCGGACACCTCGATCGGGAAGCGCTCTACCTTCCTCGACCTGCGCGAGCCGGCCGCGGTAGAGACGTTTCGCGACCTGCTCCGCGAGGCCGACGTGATCGTGCAGTCCTATCGTCCAGGCTCGCTCGACGCGCTCGGATTCGGGGCCGATGCGGCGGCGACGATCTCGCCCGGAATCGTGTACGTCTCGCTCGCGGCGTACTCGCACGTCGGACCGTGGCGCGGCCGCCGTGGCTACGACACCCTCGTGCAGACGGCGTCGGGGATCGCGCGCGCGGAGGCCGAGGCGTTCGGGTCCGAGGTCCCGCGTCACCTCCCGGCCTCGGTGCTCGACTACGCCACCGGCTATCTCGCCGCGGGCGCGGCGATGCTCGCACTCGCCGACCGTTGCGACGACGGACGGGCGCGGCACGTGCGCTGCTCGCTCGCGCAGACTCGAGAGTGGCTCGAGTCGCTCGGGCGCATGGGTGAAGCCGGCACGGTCGTCACGCCCCCCGACGACGACGCCATCGTGCGAGCACTGCCGACCGTCTCCGGCCCGTTGGGCACAATCACCTACGCGCCGCCCGCGGGCGACCTCTCGGAAACTCCGACTCGCTTCGCGCACGGACCGGTCGTCCCCGGTTCCGACCCGCCCCGCTGGCAAGGGAGCGATTGATCGTCACCTCCGCCGTGACGGGACTCAGTGCCGCGGACGGGGATCGCTCTTCTGCAGAGCGGTGATGACATCGGCGCCGACCGGCAGCGGCGCGCAACCGTGGTCGTTTCCGCACACGAAGTCGAACTTCGATCCGGCTGCGGCGTGACACGACGCACAGCTGCCTCCGAAACGGTTCAACACCTTCGCACCACCGCGGCTCAGGATGCGAGTGCCCGTCGCCGAGGTGTCGAATGAGAAGAACTCCCAATCGTTGGTCGCGGGACTGAAACCCGGCGCTCGCTTCACCATCGCCTCTTGCGGCACGAGCTGGATGATGGTTCCGACCGGATACCGACCGCCCTTGGCCGAGCGGGCGACCGCGAGCGCCTGCGCCAAGTGACCGCGCACGTTGTCGACGAAATGGTCGCCGACAGGCGTCATGAGGTTGATGTTCCGGAACGACGCGGCGCTGAGCTCGGCGTCCTCGACCACGCGGGTCGTCGACGTCGTCGGTGGCGCGGTCGTCGGTGGCGCGGTCGTCGGTGGCGCGGTCGTGCGGCGACCGGAGGACGCGCCCCCGCACGCAACGAACAGCACCGACGCGAACGCGAGCGCGCTCCCCCACACCCAGACCGTGCTCATGGTCCCGCGTCGCATGTTCCCCGACGATACGGAGCGGGCGGACCGGAGGTTCATTCCGTGTCGCCGGTGTCGAACCAGGTCCACTGCCAGGGCGTGATCGTCTCCAGCGATCCGGCGAAGACCGTACGACCGGTGGAGCTCTCCCGGCGGCGCGCCACGATGGGTGCGAGCCGGTCGTTCATGTCGAGCGGCCGCGCATCGAGCCAGGTCACCGTCACTCGCCGCTGCTCGTCGGCGAACGACCACGCGCCCGCGACACCCGGTTGGTCGCAGAGCGCCGGCAGGTGGACACTGCGGATCTGCTCCTCGCCGGCCGCATCATCGCCGTCGGGCAGCTCCTCGACCTCGACGTAGACGCCGAGGTTCGGGCGGTACGGAACGGCCTCGGCGGAGATCAGACCTCTCGAAGCGACCGCCGCATCGCGCAACGCGAACGGACCCGAGAGCCGGGCGCGCCGGTGCAGATGGAACCGTCCGACCGCGCGTAGATCGCGTCCGAGCTGCCTGAACTCGCCGAGTGTGCGCTCGACCGGCTCGGTCATGAGGTACAGCGTCATGTAGTGGATGGAGTCGAGCGGCGGCTCGCTCACGGCCCGAGCCGCGCGACACGCGGGCGTCGACACCCAACGCTGCCCATACGCGATCCCGTCGAGCGGGAACTGCTCGGGCATGTGATCGAGCTGATGCCACTCGTTGTACGAGTGGTGCTCGCCGGGATCGGTGATCTCGGTGAACGAGAAGAAACCGAGCCGGACCTTGTTCATCTCGGTCCGTAGTCGCGCACCGCGATCGTCACGCGAGACGTCGCGCAGAGACGATCCTGGTCGTCGCGCATGTCGACGTCCCACACCCAACTCATGCGTCCGCGATGGATCGCGACGCCGACGCCGTGCACGGTGCCTTCGCTCACCGGTCGCAGAAAGCTCGTGTTGTTCGACATCCCGAGTGGGACCCGACCTTCGGAGCGAACCGCGAGCGCGGTGCCCATCGACGCAAGGGTCTCCGCGATCGCGGCGTAGACACCGCCGTGGACGATGCCCATCGGTTGACATACACCCGGACGAACCGGCAGGTGGCCGGTGCACCGGCCGATCTCGTCGGACTCGTCGACGACGAAGCCGATGGTCGCGTCGAACGCGTTCTCTATCGGTACGCGGAGCTCATACGGTGCAGCGTCGGTCACGAGAGCCGAAGCTAGTGTGAGGCGATGGGCGCGGGCACGTGGGAGAGCCACCACGCGATCACCTCATTGATGTTCCGTTACGCGGAATACGTCGACGCGGCCGACTTCGATGCCATCGCCGACCTGTTCGCCGACGCGATCATCAGCAACGAGGGCGTCGACACCGAGATCGTCGGCGGCGAGGCGATCAAGCAGCTCTACCTGCACACCAACCGGGTGCACGACGACGGAACGCTGCGCACCCGTCACCTCACGTCGAACGTCATCGTCGACATCGAAGAGGTGGCGGGTACCGCGGCCGCCCGCTCCGCCTTCGTCGTTTTCCAGCAGACTTCCGCGCTGCCGCTACAACCGATCGTGACCGGCCGCTACCGCGACCGGTTCGCGCGCTCCAGCCGGGGCTGGCGCTTCGCGCAACGTCACATCGTCGTCGACCACGTCGGCGACGTCCGAGAGCACCTCGCGTTCGATCTGGCCGCGTTCCAGGAACAGCACCGGCAGTAGTGTCCGCGCGGTGTGCGCGGCCGCCGCCCGTCATCTGCTCGTCGTCTACCACTCGCGTTCGGGCGGCACCCAGGCTCTGGCCGACGCGGCGATCGCAGGCGCCACGAGCGACGAGATCGACGGGGTCGAGGTGCGCGTGCGGCCGGCCTTCGATGCGACGATCGACGACGTTCGCTGGTGCGACGGCATCGTGCTCGGCACGCCGGAGAACTTCGGCTACATGAGCGGCGCACTGAAGGACTTCTTCGAGCGCATCTACTACACCCTCCTCGACGAGACCCGCGGACTTCCTTACGCGCTCTTCGTGAAGGGCGGCCATGACGGCGAGGGCGCCGTCCGCAGCGTCGAACGTATCGTGACGGGCCTTGCGTGGAAGTCGGTGCTGGCGCCGGTGCTCGTGGTCGGCGAGCTCGACGACGCGGCACTCGAACAATGCCACGAGCTCGGCATCACGTTCGCGGCGGGCCTCGAGGCCGGGGTGTTCTGAGCCCGATGAGCTACGGAATACTGGCGCTCATCGTGGCGGTCGGGCTGCTCGGCCCGCTGCTCGCGGGATTACCGACCCGCGTCGCGCCGCCGGTGGTCATCGTCGAGATCGTGGCGGGCGTGGTCATCGGACGGACGGGTACACGCACGATCGACGCGACCCAACCGACGCTCGCGTTCCTCGCCGACGTCGGTTTCGCGTTGTTGATGTTCATCGTGGCGACGAGGCTGCCGCTGCGCGACGCCCGACTCCGGGGCGCCGTTGGTCGGGGCTCGTGGGC
>JALYLU010000505.1 GCA_030774075.1 Actinomycetota bacterium
CGTGTACAGCGGTGGCATGTCGGGAACGACGACAAATCAATATCTGATCGTCGCCGTGGCCCCACCAACCGCAACAACATGGAGCCCCACCGAGCTGAACGGTCTCGTCATGCGGATCGGCTACTCCACCGATGCATCACCGACTCCCCAATGGCACGCCCTCGCCATCGAATACGAAGTACCGCTGTGAGGAAGTAGACACGGCGCGGTTGGCGGCTGCATCTACCGCGGTCGGCGAATTGTGTCGGGTCGTCGCGGGCTAGCAGATCGATGACGAGGGCGGCTGTCCAAGAGAAGTCGTGGGTGCCGTAACCTTGGCCCGTCAGGGGCGAGAAGTACTCTGAGCAGCCCGCGCACTCGACAAGCTTCAACGTCTGCAACCGAAGTTGGTCGGCAAGTTCGACATGGTCGTAGTTGCGCGGGCTCGGCTATCTCCTCGCGCAGCAACTCGTCGGTGCGGGTGAGTGTGTCATGGATGTGCCGGCGACCAGACGCTTGAAGCGACCAATCGGAGGCAACGCCCTCGTGACTACTGACGCTCGCGGCAGCAAGCACGCGAGGGGGCCGAGCGGAAATAGCGCGCCATCGAGCCGGCGATCCGGGATAGATCAGCGGCGGCGTTCGGGGACGCGTTATTGGGATACGTTCGAACTCAGATTCCGGCGGCGTTGCGGGACGCACGGTGCTGGCGGAGAGCGGGGAGGCGGTTGACACATGGCGTTTGAGGTCACCGAGCACACGATCAAGTCGGCGCGTCATACCACGGGCTATCTCGCCTGCGGAGCGCCAGAGGCGCCACTGCTGATCTTCGTGCACGGCTGGCCCGAACTCTCGTTGTCTTGGCGGCACCAGCTTTCGGTGTTCGCCGGGTTGGGTTTCCGTTGCATCGCTCCCGACATGCGCGGCTATGGCCGTTCGAGCACCTACACGCGGCACGAAGACTTCGCGCAGCCAGAGATCGTCGAGGACATGGTCGAGCTACTCGCCGCACTGGGACGCGAGTCGGCCGTGTGGATCGGTCACGACTGGGGCAGCCCGGTGGTGTGGAACATCGCCAGCCACCAGCCCGAACGGACCGCCGGCGTCGTCAGTCTGTGCGTGCCGTACTTCGCCGAGGGGTTCACGCTCCACTCGATCGTGCCGCTGGTCGACCGCGCGATCTATCCCGAGGACGAGTATCCGGCGGCCCAGTGGGACTACATGCTCTATTACCAGGAGAACTTCGACGCGGCCTGTAAGGGATTCGACGACAACGTCCGGAACGTCGTAAAGGCGTTGTTCCGCAAGGGGAGTTCGGACGCCGTGGCCAACCGCAGTATCACTGCCACGATCCGTCGGAGCGGCGGCTGGCTCGGGAACGCTCCCTGGCCTGATCTGCCGCGCGATCCTGAGGTCATCACCGAACAGGATCTTGAGGCCTACACAGCTGCGCTGACCCGCAACGGCTTCTTCGGGCCCGACTCGTGGTACATGAACCACGACGCGAACCGTGCCTACTCGCTGGCGTCGTACAACGGTGGGAAGCTCGAGATGCCGGCGCTGTTCTTGCACGCCGCGTACGACGCCGTCTGCGAGACAACAACGAACTCGCGATTCGCGGATCCGATGCGCCGCGACTGCGACGACCTCACCGAGGTCGTGGTCAACTCCGGACACTGGATGGCCCAAGAGCAGCCCGTCGCCGTGAACATCGCGCTAGCAAAGTGGCTCGCAGCCAAACTGCCCAACTACTGGAACTCCTGAGGCCCCGCGAATCAGACGATCGACGTCCGCAACAGCGCCCACGACCCGGCGGTATGGGATAGGCCACGGACGGGATTATGGGGCGCAGGTTCTGGGGCAGTCTGGGGCCCTCGACGGTCGTCGGCTGGATATCGCCCGAGGCGAATCGTCGTTGTTGCTTGCAGTTGTCGCGAGTCCGTCTCGGCGTATGGGGTTGCGGCAAAGACCGGCCAGCTCGTGTGGTCTGTCAGGCAAATGATCTGGGGATCAGACCGTTGGTTCGGGCTTCCCGCTCGAGGTCGTCGCGAAAGTCCGGATGGGCGAGCGAGATCATCGCCTTCGCTCGTTCGGGGATGGACTTTCCTTTGAGGTTGACCATTCCGTACTCGGTGACCACGTACATCATGTCGCTTCGGGGAGCGGTGACGACGTTGCCGGGTGTCAGGTTCAGCACGATGCGGCTGCGGCGCACACCGGCGCGTTCGTACGTCGACGACATGCAGACGAACGACTTCCCGCCGTTCGATGCGTAGCCCGCGCGTACGAACTGGAGTTGACCTCCGGTGCCACTGATGTGACGGTGACCGCTCGACTCGCTCGCCGCTTGGCCCTGGAGATCCATCTGGGTCGTGTTGTTGATCGTCGTGAGGCGGTCGTTCTGCGTGATGAGATGCGGCAAGTTGGTCATTTCGACGGGTTGGCACGAGATATCGGGATTGTGAGCGATCGTGTCGTACATCTTTTTCGAACCGAGACCGAAGCTGCACACGATCTTGCCTGGATGCGATGTCTTCGCCGTACCTGTGACCACGCCGGCCTTGTACAGGTCGATGATGCCATCGGTGAGCATCTCGGTGTGAATGCCCAGGTTGCGCACGCCGGTCTCCATCAACAGGGAGCACACGGCGTTCGGCATTGCGCCGATGCCGATCTGCAGACACGCGCCGTCCTCGATCTCTGCCGCGATGAGCCGGGCGACGGCGCGGTCGACGTCGGTCGGCGCCGCATTCGGTAGTTCTGGCACCGCCTGGCCGCCGCCTTCGATGACGTAGTCGACCTGGCTCACGTGCAAGCCGTTCTCGATGCCGTGCACATAGGGAAGCGCCGGGTCGATCTCGACCATCACGATCTTGGCACGAGACGCAACCGCGCCGTGCCAGAGGTTCGCCGCACCGAAATTGAAGTAGCCGTTGGCGTCGACCGGGCAGGTCTTGATCACCATGATCTCGGGAGGGTCGATGAAGCGCCGGTAGTAGTCGGGTATCTCCCCGAGGTTGCACGGGATGTAGTTCTGCCGTCCGGCGTCGCACAACTTGCGGTCGTAGCCGCCGAGGTGCCAGTTGAAGAAGTTGAAGTGCTCACGTTCGGGATCGGCCTCGAGCACAGCTCGCGGCCTGAGACTCAAACACCCTCGGATGTTCACGTTGCGAAGCTCGCCGACTCGCTCAGCCAGCGCCTGGTCGAACGCGTCGGGCTGTGCCAGCACCGCGCCGTAGTCCAGCCAGTCACCCGAGCGGACCAGTGCTGCCGCATCCTCCGCCGTTACTCGCCGAGCCGATTTCATCGTGACAACCATCGGTCAGTCCCCTTTCGATCGTCTCCGCTCCGTTGATCCTCCGCGCCGGGCTTGAAGACGACTGGAGCCGCACTGGAACGCACCCGAATGTGCAAGGGTTGGACGTGGAAATACGCGTGCTCGGACCGCTCGAGGCCGTCATCGACGGCCGGCCCGTCGAGCTCCCGAGCGCCAAGGCCTGCCTGGTGCTCGCGGCCCTCGTCGTCCGCGCCAATGAGGTCGTGTCAACCGATCGCCTGTTCGAAGTCCTCTGGGGTGCACAACCACCGGAGTCCGCGGCCAACACGCTGCAGACCTACGTGGCGCACCTCCGCACCGCCCTCGAGCCCCATCGAGCTCGGCGCGAGGCAGGTCAGGTTCTCGTCACCCGCCAGCCCGGCTACATGCTCGCCATCGAGCCCGACGCCATCGACGCGGCGCGTTTCGAGCGCCTCGCCGCGCAGGGCCGCCGCGAGTTGGCCACCGCGCCGGCAGACGCCGCCCGCACGTTGCGGGCTGCGCTCACGCTGTGGCGGGGTGACGCATTCGCGGACTTCACCTTCGAGCCGTTCGCGCAATCCGACATCACCCGGCTGACCGAGCTGCGGCTCTCAGCGTTGGAGGACCGCATCGGCGCCGATCTCTCGCTCGGCGAGCATCGTGCCCTCGCGGGTGAGCTTGCCCAGTTGGTGAGAGCACCCGTTGCGGGAGCGCCTGGCGGGCCAGTTC
>JALYLU010000506.1 GCA_030774075.1 Actinomycetota bacterium
GCAACGCGCCGATCTTTCGAAGCGCATCGTCACCGGCTTGGTGGCCGTAGGTGTCGTTGAACTGTTTGAAGTCGTCGAGGTCGCAGATGCCGACGCAGTAGATGTGTCCGTATCGGACCGCGCGGTCGTGTATCGCTTCGAGGTCCTCGTGCAAACGGAGGCGGTTGCCGAGCCCGGTGAGGGCATCAGTGCGGGCCTGTGCCGTGAGTTCGGCGTGGAGTCGGTCGAGCTCCTTGTGCAGTTCGGTCACGCGCTTGGCGGCGACGAGCCGAGCACGCACGTCGAACGGCGAGATCGGCTTCGTGAGGTAATCGTCCGCGCCCGCCTCCATACCTTCGAGAACGTTCTCGTGTTCGCCCAGGGCGGTAGCGAGGATCACATAGGTGTACCCGTCGGCCTCGTGTTGCCGGACGCGGCGACACAGCTCGGGTCCGTTGAGGCCGGGCATCATCCAGTCGGTGATCAGCACGTCGGGTTGTTCTTCCTGGAAGAGACGCCAGGCCTCGTCGCCGTCGGCCGCGACGCGACACTCGTGGTTGAGCCGCTCGACTGTCGCACGCAGCACCAAGCGGCAGCTTGCGTCGTCGTCGGCGACGAGCACTCGCAGTTCGTTCATTGAGTCGCCAGCATCTGTGCGAGCGCGACCCGTACCCGTTCGAGCTCAACCGTGACATCGTCGAAAACCGCCGCCGCGCCGCCGAGCGCTTTCGCCCGTCCGAGCGCCTCGAGGTGGCCGGTGAGCTCGGCGAGACGCGCGGCGCCGAGGTTGGCGCTCGAACCCTTGATGCTGTGCGCCGCTCGTTCGACTGTCTGCGGGTCACCTTCGGCGAGCGCCTCACCGAGGAACTCGAGCTGGCGTTGTGCCTCGGCCAGGAATTCGTCGGCGATCGACGCGAGGAGGACGCCGTCGCCGTCATCGAGGTCGCGCAACATCGAGAGCCGCGCCGCGTCGAGCGGCGCCGCGTCGTCGCCGGATGTGATCGGCTCGGCTCCGGTCGCCGGCGTTGTTTTGTCACCGCCGGTGATCCAGCGAGTGAGCGTTTCGGCCAACTCGTCGGGGCGGATCGGTTTGGTCAAGTAGTCGTCCATACCCGCGGCGAAGCACGCTTCTCGATCGCCCTGCATCGCGGCTGCGGTCATGGCGATGACCGGGGTGTGGCGCGTTCCGCCTTCCCGGCGGCGGATTTCGCGGGTCGCGGCGTAGCCGTCCATCTCGGGCATCTGGCAATCCATGAGCACCGCGTCGTACTCCGCATCGGCCATCGACTGGAGGGCCTCCAGCCCGTTGGCGGAAACCGCGACCTCGTAGCCCAGCTTCACCAGGAGCTTGGTCGCGACGAGCTGATTCATGGCGTTGTCTTCCACAACCAACAGGCGACCGCGGATGACGGTGGCCTCGGTCGCGGGCCGCGTCGGAGAGATGACCTCGTCGGCCGGCATCGACAGGCCTCCTATCAGGCAGTTGAACAGCTCCGATTGGCGGACCGGCTTCGTCAGCGTCCCCGCGAGACCTGCGGCGGCCGCGACGTCCCGATTGACGCGGCCCGACGAGCTGAGCATGAAGAGTTTCGGGCCCGCGATCTGTGGGTCGTCGCCGATCGCGTGCGCAAGTTCGAGCCCGTCCATGTCGGGCATGTTGAGGTCCAACACGACCACGTCGTATGGGCGACCCTCATCCGACGCGACGTGCAGCAGCTCCAGGGCCCGCACCGCGTGCTCGGCGTCGGTCGTGTGCATGCCCCAAGACCCGAGTTGCTCCCGCAAGATCAGACGGTTCGTCGCGTTGTCGTCGACGATCAAAACCCGTAGATCGGCAAGCTCCGCGATGCGCGGGCGTTCCGCCGTGGAGTTCGCCTGCTTCGCGAACGGGAGATCGAACCAGAACGTACTGCCGACATCCACCTTGCTGTCGACACCGACCGTGCCGTCCATCAACTCCACGAGCTGCTTCACGATCGCGAGTCCCAACCCCGTGCCGCCGAACCGTCGGGTCGTGGACGCGTCGGCCTGCGAGAACGGGTCGAACAGGCGATCGAGGTCAGCGGTGGCGATTCCGACGCCCGTGTCGCTCACCTCGAGACGCAGCCGCGCCTTGGCGGGCTTGTCGTCAAGGAGTCGTACACGGAACACGACCTCTCCGCGCTCGGTGAACTTCACCGCGTTGGATCCGAGGTTCAGCAGGATCTGGCGCACGCGCGTGGGATCGCCCACGAGTGCGGTCGGGACCTCGGGCTGGCAGTGAGCGAGCAGCTCGACACCTTTGGCGTTCGCCGTCTCGCCCAGCAAGGCGGCGACGTCCTCAACGACCCGGTCGAGGTCGAACGGCACCGCTTCGATCTCGAGCTTGCCCGCTTCGACCTTCGAGAAGTCCAAGATGTCGTTGATGATCCCCAGCAGTCCCTCAGCTGCACCTTGCACGCCGCTGGCGAACTCACGTTGCTCACCTTCGAGCTCAGTGTCGAGCAGCAACTCGGTGAGCCCGGTGATCGCGTTCATCGGCGTGCGGACCTCGTGGCTCATCGACGCGAGGAACTGCGACTTGGTGACCGACGCACTCAGGGCCGCGTCGCGCGCCGCACTGAGCTCGGCTGCGGCGTGCTCCCGCTCGGTGACGTCGCGCGAGTTCACGACGAACCCACGCACGGATCGGTCGTTGAGCATGTTGGTCGCGGTGGCCTCCAGGACAATCCAGCGGCCGTCGCTGTGCCGGAGCCGAAAACCCAACCCGACGGTGGCGGCGGGTCGCTCCAACGCGCCGGCGAATGCCTCGATCACGTGTTTCTTGTCCGACGGATGGAGCAGGTCGGTGAGCTTGGCGCCGAGCAGCTCGGATGGGTGATACCCGAGGACGCGTTCGGACGACGGGCTCTGATACAGCGCGATCGCATGGTCGTCGAGCACAGTGATGAGGTCCGTGGCGTTGTGCACGAGTGAACGGAAGCGGTCGGACTGGCGCAGCGCGCGGCGCCGAAGTAGTAACGCCATGCCAACCGCGGCCGCCGCGGAGAGCAGTCCCAGCACAATCTCCACCAAGACCAGGCGAGACAGTCGCGCCTGGCTGTCTTTCGTGATCTCACCCGCCGCGTCGCCGGTGACGCTCGAGAGTTCGGCGCCCTGAATCCGGAGTCGGCGCAGGTCGGCCGCGAACGTCGGGCTGGACCTCCCGGCCTTCTGGACGGCCGCGCCCGTCGCGAGGAGTTGTGTGATCAGGGTCCGCTCGTGTTGGAGTTTCTCGCGTACGGCTCCGTCGGTCGCCGCCGGGATACGAACGCGCTGGTCCAGGCTCCCCTGCGGGGTGACGACCTCACCGCCGTCGAGTAGTGCGGTGGCGGTCTCGCGCAGGATCTCGGCGCTGGCCTCGGGATCGGCCTGCACTCCGTCGAGCGCCAGGACGGTGTCCTTGATATAGCGCTCGGTGAGCGTACGTTGGCGCGCCGTCACGTCGACCACGAGCGCGGTCGGCCGTTCCCGATCCGTTGCGTACGCGTTGTAGCCGACCATGACGCCAATGAGGGCCACGAACGCAGCGACGATCGCGAGGGCTGTCCTCGTCTCCCGCTTCATCGATCCACTCCCTCAGCGCACATCAAAGGTCTCGTGCATTCCGCCGAGGTAGTGGCCCTCGAGATTGCACCACAGCACGTATCGGCCCGGTCGCAGATCGACTGTCAGGTCGCCGGTGTGATGAAGGTTCACCTGCTCGATCGAATCGATCCGCTTCAGTCCCTTTGCGTCCTCGGCCGCGGTCAGCCCATCTCGTTTCAGCGGTATCTCCCCGGCGCCATACCGGGTCAGGTCGACGTTGATCTCATGCGTCGAAGGACCGCGGTTCGTGACATGCAGCACGACTTTGCCCGCGCGCACCAAGTGACGCGACACCTTGATGCCGAAGTCGTGCATCGTCACGTCGATGCGCGAACTGGTCGCCACCGACGACGAATGCGTCGAGCAGCCGGTCAGGGCCGCAACCGGAGCCACTGTGAGTGCGAACGCCAAGAG
>JALYLU010000507.1 GCA_030774075.1 Actinomycetota bacterium
GTCCGCGAGCCCGCTGATCATCACCCGCACTTTCAAGGCGACCGATGCCGCGGGCAACTTCGCGATGGCTGTGCAGACCATCACCGTCGTCGACAGCATCGCGCCGACGATCACGGCGCCGCCGGACAGGACCTCCGTGACCGGTCCAGGGGCACTCGTCTGTGAAACGACGGTCAGCGACGCCACGCTTGGCTCGGCCATCGCATCGGACAACTCGGGCAGCGTGGTCGTCACGCGCAGCCCCACCTTCAACAACTTCCCGGTCGGCGTCACCACCCTGACCTATACGGCAACCGACCCAGCTGGCAATACCGCGAATGCGACCCAGCTCGTGACGGTCACCGACAACACCGTTCCGACGATCACGAGCGTGCCGGCCAATGCGACCTACCAGGTCGTAGGCGATGTGCCCGCGGCGAACCCCAGCAACGCGACGGCGACCGACAACTGCGCGTCGCCCACGATGTCGGTTCTCGACAGCAACAACGGCGGGGCAGGCACCGCGGCGAGCCCGCTGATCATCACCCGCACGTTCACGGCTACCGACGCCGCGTCGAACAACGCGAGCGCCGCTCAGACCATCACTGTCGTCGCACCGGCGGCGACCCCGACACCGACGCCCTCGCCGACGCCCTCGCCGACGCCGTCGCCGTCGCCGACGTCCTCGCCCACACCAACGCCCACCCCGACGCCCTCACCGACGCCAACACCGACGCCCTCGCCGACACCGACACCCGTGCCCACACCAGCGCCCACGCCAACACCGACACCCGTGCCCACACCAGCGCCCACGCCAACACCGACGCCCTCGCCGACACCGACACCCGCGCCCACACCCACAGCTACCCCGATACCAACCCCGACGCCCACATCGCCATCGCCGACTGCGTTTGCCACATCGGCCCCGACGCCGAGCGTGTCACCGACCAGCGCCTCCGCTGGCCCGGCTACGACGCTTGTCGCAGTCGTAACTGCTGCGCCGACAGTCGCTGGTGAGATCGTTCCCCCCCAAACGTTGCCGTCCTCGAGCACGAGTGACCGATCCGGTCTGCCGCTTATCGGTCTTCTTCTGACGGCCCTCGGCGGATCACTGCTGGCCCGTCGTCGGCCCGGTGATCACCGGTATTGCCCCGAAGGCTGAAACAGCTCGACAGGATTGCCCGAAGGATCGTCGAGAACGATCTGCTTGCCACCGGGCCCGCTGATGATGTCGTTTCTAAACCGCACGCCTGCTGTGCGCAGACGCGCGACTTCGGCCTCGATGTCCTCGACGACGAAGTGGATGCGGTTCCATCCGCCGGGTCCCGGTTGTCGACCATCGGGCATCGGCCGGCCTGCTGAGCTCTTCGGGCCGCTCAGCAGGAGCCGCAGGCTACCGCGCACGACGTCCGCGAACGCCGGCGCGGCATTGGAGCGCAACGTGAATCCGAAGTGCGACGTGTAGAAGGCGACCGCCGCATCGACGTCGTCGACCATGTACCGAACGTTGACGGTGCTATCGGGCACGACGCGAAACTACACGACTCGAATCGCGCTCGCCGTTAGCTGCCCTTCAGGAACAAGAACCGACGGATCCCAAGCGCGCGAAACACCGGCCTCTGCCAGCCCGGGAACGGAGACGCGGCCGAGTCCGGATCGATGGCAGCTGGATCGATGACCTGATGTTCGGTCCCGTGCTGCCGGATGGTGGCGCCGCCGCTCGCCACGATGTTGCGGTACCAGTCGGCGCCTTCACCGAACGCCATAGGGATCGCGAATCCACCCGGGACGCGCATTCCCACCACGGGGGTCGCATATGCGCGGCCGGAGCGTCTGCCCTGATGGCGGAGGAGGACATACAAGGGGACGTAGCGTTTGCCGGCGATTCGCGTCACGAAGTGATTCAGGACCGGCGTGAAGAGACCGAAGATCCTCCCCGCGAGCGGTCGCTCCGACCTCGTCTCTCTCGGTGCGTCTACTGTTCTGGCCATCTCATGGACCTCCCCTGTCGCGTTGGATGGGCGTGCCCTACCATTCAATCATCTGATTGATGGAAAGACAAGAGGCACTCGTACAAGCGGCATACGACCTCCTCGCCGAGCGGGGCTTCGAGGGCCTCCGCACGCGCGACATCGCGGCGAAGGTCGGAGTCAACATCGCGACGCTGCACTACTACTACCCGACGAAGGAGAAGCTGATCCGCGGGGTGGTCGCGTATGCGATGCAGCGCTTCCGGACGACGCTGCAGCCTGCGGGCTCGCCCGGCGAGCAGGTGCGGGCACACTTCGCCGGCATCCGGCGTCTCGCGAGAACCGAACCGAAGCTCTTTGTCGTCATGGGTGAGCTGGCGATGCGTGGACGTCGCGACCGCGCGATCGCCGCGATCGTGCGCGATGTCGACAGCACGTGGCAGAAGGTGCTGAGCGCACTCCTACGCCAAGCGGCGAAAGAGGGCGCTGTGGCAGGCGCCGCGAAACCCGACGACCTCGCGGCGCTGATCGTCGCGACTCTGAAAGGGCTGTTCATGCTTCCGGCGGATGGCCGCGATCCGAAAGAGGTCGATCGTCAGCTGCGCGCGCTTGAGCGGCTCATCGCCTAGCGGCCCCAAGTGGCTCGAACCGCGCGGTGAAGTGGCGGAGCTGCGGCGGCTCGTCGATGATCCGGTAGCCGCGGAGCTCCGCCGACCTGTTCGCGACGGCCAGGACGACCTCGATGACGTAATCGATGTGGCTCTGCGTGTAGGTCCGTCGCGGGATCGCCATGCGCACGAGGTCCATGGCCGCGGGCGCCTCGCTGCCGTCGGGACGGCGGCCGAACATGACGGTGCCGATCTCGACGCTGCGGATCCCGCCGGTCTCGTAGAGCGCGACGGCGAGCGACTCTCCCGGGTATGCGAGCGGCGGGATGTGGGGGAGGAACGCCCGGGCGTCGATGTAGACGGCGTGTCCGCCGGCGGGTTTCACGATCGGTACCCCGCCGCGGTCGAGCGCGTCGGCGAGGTATTCCGTTGAGCGAATGCGGTAGCGAAGGTAATCGGGCTCGATCGCCTCGGACAATCCCTGGGCGATCGCCTCGAGGTCGCGTCCGGCGAGGCCTCCATAGGTCGAAAAGCCCTCGGTGAGGATGAGGAGGTTGCGACACTTCTCGGCTAGGGCGTCGTCGTTCATCGCGAGCCACCCGCCGATGTTTGCGAGCGGATCCTTCTTGGCGCTCATCGTCATGCCGTCGGCATATGAAGCCATCTCGCGCACGATGTCGCCCACGTTCCGGTCCGCGTAGCCCTTCTCGCGCAGGCGTATGAACCAGGCGTTCTCCGCGAAGCGGCATGCGTCGAGGAAGAAGGGCACACGATGACGGTCGCAAACGGCACGAACGGCGCGGATGTTCTCCATCGAGACCGGCTGGCCCCCGCCGGAGTTGTTCGTGACGGTCAGAAACACCACCGGCACGTCTGGTCCCCGCTTCGCGAGGAGCTCCTCGAGCGCAGCGACATCCATGTTTCCTTTGAAAGGGTGGATTCGTTGTGGCTCACGACCTTCCGCGATGACGAGGTCGACGGCCTCGGCGCCGGTCGCCTCGATGTTCGCGCGCGTCGTGTCGAAATGTGTGTTGTTCGGGATGACCTTGCCCGGACCGGCGATGACCGAGAAGAGGATCCGTTCGGCGGCACGGCCCTGATGGGTCGGGATCACGTGCCGGAAGGGGAACAGCCGCTGCACCGCCTCGAGGAAACGGAACCACGACGGCGATCCCGCGTAGCTCTCATCGCCGTGCTGGATCGCGGCCCACTGATCTCGCGACATCGCCCCGGTGCCCGAGTCGGTGAGGAGGTCGATGAGCACGTCCTCGGCGCGCAAGGCGAAGACGTTGTAACCGGCGTCCTTGATCTTCTTGCGGCGCTCGTCTTCGGTGGTGATGCGCAGCGGCTCGACGGAATGGATGCGGAACGGCTCGATGATCGTCTTGAAGCGATCGGGCATTACCGGACCCTATCC
>JALYLU010000508.1 GCA_030774075.1 Actinomycetota bacterium
ATCGTGCGCGCGTCTCTGCGCGGCCCTGCTTCCCGCTAGGCCGCGCGAGGCGCGCGCCCTCTTTTAGCGTCGGCCCGACCGCACGCGAGCGCCTCTCGGCGGTCTCGCTGCTACAGGCAGGTGGTGTATCTCCGACCGACCGAACGGTCCCTCCCGCACTCGCAAGTGGTGCCCTGTATTGAAAAGGTCCGGCTTGCGACCGTCTTATGGGAGCAGAGACAGAGCCGGCGTGCCGTCTGTCGCCAAGGAGTAAATCACACGCTTAGGATTTACGTCAAGCGCCACCTTCGGACGCCCTGCGCCGAGTCGCTCCACCGAGCCGCCGGTTCATCGCGCGTTCATCGCGCGGCGACAGCGTAAGAGCGTGTATTTCGGCGGCGCGACACGGCAGCTCCGTTGTGTCGTGACCAGGGGCGACGCGTGAACGAGCACGTCACCGCGTCGCGCGAGACGCTCTTACAAAGCAGAGGTCGTCGGTTCGAGACCGGCCGGGCCCACCGATCGACCCGACGCCCGAGGCGTCGACACGGAAGAAATCGGGCGAATGGTGCGGGCCGAGTGCCGTCTCTGCGCCGGATGTATTGCCTCATCAGTGCTCTCGGCACCGCCGATAGACCTGATGTGCGGCGTGAAACCGATGTGCGAGAGTTCGCGCGTTCTGCGCTCGAGCGCGCAGGCGTCGGGTTCGTCGTGTTTCGTGCTGTTCGCCACGCAGGCGGGATCGACTGGGAGTCCCTCGACGCGAACGCCGGCGCCGTCACCCGTGAGCAGATCGGTCCGCTCCTCGACGCGGCGCTGACCTCCGGAGAACGGGTCGAGACCGACCACGAGGTCCGCCTGCCATCCGGCGCGCCGGCCTGGAGACGGGTGATCGCCGTCCCGGTCGACGACGACGTGGTCGCGACCATGACGTACGACATCGGCGAGCTGGTAGGCGCGCGCGGCCGCGCCGCCGCGCTCTCGCAAGACAGCTCCGACGTCGTCGCGATCACCAACCCCGAAAGCGGGCTCTCGTGGGTGTCGCCGTCTGTGGAAGCGACGCTCGGTTACCCGGCGGAGGAAATGATCGGGGGTTGCGCAGTCGACCTCGTGCATCCCGACGACGTCGGATGCATCGTCGAGCGTTTCCTCGCCGTCGCCGACGACGCGTCGGATGTGCCGACCGTCGAGCTGCGACTGCGCCGTTCCGACGGCGCGTACCAATGGTTCCAATGCTCGATCGCGAACCGCCTCGACGACCCGGATATCCGCGGTGTCGTGCTCAGCATGCACGACATCGACGCCCACCGCCGGTCCGAGGACGCACTGCGTATGTCGGAGCTGCGGATGCGGAGCATCCTGGAAACGGCCGCGGACGCGATCATCACGAGCGACGACACCGGCGCGATCCTCGAGTTCAACAAGGCGGCGGAACGTATCTTTCGGGTGTCGGCCTCCGACGTCATCGGCGGTCGGTACACAGATCTGCTCCCGGAATCCGCCGAGTACCGAATCTGGTTGCAGAAATCGCTCGGCGCGGCGCCTACGGAAGTTCCGCTCGAGGTCGTGACCGTCCGCGCCGACGGAGAGGAATTCGAGGCGCGTATCTCGATCTCCGAGACGACGATCGAGGGTCGAACGCTCACGACCGCGATCGTGCGTGACGTGACGAAGGAAAAGGAGGCGTCGCGGGCGCTCGAACAGCGCGGGTTGTACGACGAGCTGACCGGTCTTGCGAGCCGCAAACTCCTCATCGACCGGCTCGACGAAGCGATCCGTCGAGCGAAGCGCCACCACACGGGGGTCGGGGTGGTGCTGCTCGACCTGGACCGGTTCAAGCACGTCAACGACAGCCTCGGCCATGACGTCGGTGACGCGTTGCTCGTCGAAGTTGCCGAGCGGCTCTGGTCGGGAGCGGGTCAAGGCAACACCGTCGCCCGGCTCGGCGGCGACGAGTTCGTCGTGCTCTGCGACGAGGTACGCGACATCGACGAGATCTCCGACCTTGCGGGCCACCTCGACGAGGTGCTCCGCGCGCCGTTCGTCCTCGGTGCCGACGAGGTGATGCTGACCGCATCGATCGGTATCGCGGTCTGGGACGGTGGCGACGATCCTGCCGACGAGCTCGTCCGCCACGCCGATGCTGCGATGTACCGCGCGAAGGACCGTGGTCGGGGGCGCGTCGAGCTCTTCGACGAACGGATGCAGACGCTCGTCTCCGCCCGGCTCGACCTCGAGTCCGCGCTGCGCCGTGCCATCGATCGCGACGAGATCGTCGCGTATTACCAGCCCATCGTGGCGTTCGCGTCCGGGCGGACCGCCCACTTGGAAGCGCTCGTGCGTTGGCAGCGTCCCGGCGAGCAACTGGTTCCGCCCGACCAGTTCATCGGGATCGCGGAGGAGACCGGCCTCATCCGCCCGATCGGTGAATGGATGCTCCGGCGCGCGGCGCACGACTGCGCCCTCTGGCAAGATGTCGCGCCGGGCGTCGGTGTCTCGGTGAACGTGTCGCCGAAACAGTTCGACAGTCATTCGGTCGTAGAGGCAGTCGAGGCCGCGCTGCGCGAGACGGGGCTCGCGCCGGAGCTGCTCGGCCTCGAGATCACCGAGTCCGTGCTTGTCGACGACGCCGACGAGACCATCGCCCTGCTCGAGGAGCTGAAGGCCCTCGGCGTGCGCATCGCGCTCGACGACTTCGGGACGGGATACAGCTCGCTCACCTACCTGCACCGGCTTCCGATCGACGAGCTCAAGATCGACCGGTCGTTCGTCGCCGTGCTCGAGGAGGAGGATTCCGACCTGGTGCTGCTCCAGATCATGGTCCAGCTCGGGCGCGCATTCGACCTGAAGGTCGTCGCCGAGGGGATCGACACCGACCGGAAGCTGCGGCGGATCCAACAGCTCGGTTGCCATTTCGGGCAGGGATTCCTGTTCGCTCGCCCCGCTCCGTTCGAGCACGTGATGCGGCGCTTCCGCGAGGCCGGCCACGCGCGGCCGGATGCGAACTCGTCCACCGGCGGCGCCGGGGTGGTTGCGAGGCCGTAACCCCTGCACCTTCGCCCTCGTTGCGTCGACCTCGCGCCGTTGAAGGGTCTCCGATGTAGCGCCGGCGTGGGAGCCTCCCGCCATACCGTGCGATCATGACCCCTTGCGACTCGTCCTGCTCGGCGCGCCGGGCTCCGGTAAAGGCACCCAAGGAAAGCTCTTGGCCGCACGTCTCGGCGTGCGTCACGTCGCGAGCGGAGAGCTGCTGCGCGCGCACGTCGCGGCCGAGAGCGAGCTCGGCGTAGAAATCACCGCGCGCCTCGCGCGCGGTGATTTCGTTCCGGACGACGTGGTCCTCGCAGTCGTCTGCGAGGCGGTCACCGTCGCCTGCGAGTCGGGTGGGTACATCCTCGACGGGTTCCCGCGCACACGGGCTCAGGCGGAGCGCGCCTACGAGCTCGCGCGCCCGTTGGGCATCGAGGCGGAGTCGGCCGTCTACCTCGCACTCGCCGACGACGTCGCACGCCGCCGGCTGGCGGGCCGCGCCCGCGCCGGCCGGGTCGACGACGCCGACGCCGAGGTGATCGAGCGCCGGCTGCAACTCTTCCACGCCAACACCCGTCCGATCCTCGACTTCTACGAGGAGCGGGGCATTCTTTTCAGGGTCGACGCCTCCGAAGAGGTGGGCGTGGTGACCCAGACCATCCTCGATTCACTCGCGCGCGACGACGCCTGACGGGCGATCAACACCGATCAGCACCACTTCTGCCGGGCGACTGTGGGATCGGTCGGTATGCGCAACGTCGTGTAGCCGGCACTGTGCCAGACGTTCGACAAGAAGCGGCCCGGAGTCATCTTCGCGTCCACCGCGTCCAACAACCCGGGGATCGGGCCGCATGCGAGCGCGCGCCGGGCGGCGTCATCCTTCGGGCTGCTCGTACCGGTAGCCGCGCCGAAGCGCGCGTCGTACCACGCGGC
>JALYLU010000509.1 GCA_030774075.1 Actinomycetota bacterium
CAACCTGCGAGCGGATTCCATTTGTGAGGACGTCGAGGCCGCGCGCAAAGTGATCGCCGATCTCGCCGACGCGGGCGTCGACTTCGCCGACGTGACTACGACGCTCGAGCGCGAGGGTGTCGAGTCGTTCGCGAAATCGTTCCACGACGCGCTCGCGACGCTCGAGAAGAAGGCTGCCGAGTTCAGGTAGGCGACATCAGGTCGCCGCGACGACGGCTCGGAGATGCTCGGCGAAGTCGGCCGGCTTCGCGTGTGCGTTGAGGCCACTCGTGTTCGGCATCACGTACGTCGGTACGCCGCCGAACGGTTCCGCCTGCCAGCCGAGCACGGCGCGTTTGTCGATCGCGACGCGATAGCCGGTCACGCCGACGAAGCACACGCACTGCGGCCGCAACCAGTGCACGAGCCGTCCCAGACGCGCGTTGCCGTCGACGTACTCCGCTCGGGACAGTTCGTCGGCGCGCACCGTGGCCCGGCGAACGAGGTTCGTCATGCCTACCCGGTCGACCCGGAGGGCGTGGAACGGGTCGTGGGTGCGGGTCACGAGGCCCGACGTGAGTGCTGCCGCCCAGAAGCGATTTCCCGGGCGGGCGAAGCCGATTCCGGTGTCGGCCGAGAGCAGGCTGGGGTTCAGACCGACGATGAGCACGCGCATCTTCGGCCCGACGGTGTCGGGGAGCATCCGGGCGCGCGTCGCCTCGACGTCGATCCATTCCTCGCCGTCGTCGACCAGGTCGTCCACAACGAAGCCCGCACCCTCGACGACGTCGCGCAGGTGATCGGCCCGCCACCACGAGAAGTGACGGTTGGGAAACCGGTCGTCGGTCGTCGCCTGGTGGCGATCGGAGGTGACCTGCACGTGGATCGCGCCGCGCGGTGAAATGGATCGGTGGAGCTCGGCAAGCGCCATCGGCAACTGCTCGCTCGCGGTGTGCATGTACGACCGGTGTGCCCACGCGCCGGCGAGCGCGCCCGCACGGAACGGAAGATGCTCGAGGTCGGCGACGAGCGGCCACGCGCGCGGTGCGAACGTAAGGACCTGTGCGGCCATCGCGGGCGAGGCATCGAACGCCACGACCGGCTCGCCGAGCTCCGCGCTGTGCCATCCCGGTCCGCAACCGGCGTCGGCGCGCACGCCGGGCGGGACGCGCGCGACGAACGTGTCGATCGACGGCGGCCGGGCCCGGCGCCGGTGCTCGATCCACTCGTCGACGTGCGTCTCGTAGACGTTGACCGTCGTTCGATCCATGGCTCGGGAAGAATGGCAGACGTGGAGCTTCCCGGACAGATCCGCATCGTCGACGACGTTCCGCGTGCCTTCGCGCGTCTGGTCACCGAGCTCACGCCGCGGTCGATCGCGCTCTCGGGAGGTGAGCTCGCGCACCGGTGCTATACCGCGTTACGACGCGAGGCGCTCGAGTGGTCGGTCGTGGAAGTGTTCTTCGGCGACGAGCGGATCGTGCCGGTAGAGTCGGACGACTCGAACGAGGGCATGGCCCGGAGGATCCTGCTCGACCACGTGTCACCCGGAGCCGTCCATTCGATGGTCGCGGCCGGCGCCGACGCGTACGACGCACTCGTGCGCGCATCGGCCGCGATCGACATCGTCCACCTCGGCCTCGGACCCGACGGTCATACCGCGTCGCTGTTTCCGGGAACGCCCGCGGTTGACGAGCGCGAGCGGTTCGTCGTCGAGAACGGCGACGGCGCGCACCCGCACCGGAGGCTGACGTTCACGTTCCCCGCGATCGCACGCGCGTCGCTCGCCGTGGTGACCGTCGCAGGTGACGACAAGCGCGAGCCGATCCGGCGGATCCGCGCCGGAGAGGATCTGCCGGGCGCGCGGATCCGGGCCCGGAAGGTGTTGTGGCTGGGAGACCGGGCCGCGCTGGAGGCCGACTAGGGTCGCCCGCATGCTCAGCGCCTCGTCGTTCCGGGAGCTGCTCGACGCGCCCCTGACCGAGCTGATGCCGGCCGCCGCGGCGCGCCGGGACGCGCGGACCGGCCGGCGTATCACGTTCTCGCCCAAGGTGTTCGTGCCGCTCACGATGCTGTGCCGCGACCGGTGCGGCTACTGCACGTTCGCCAAGCCGCCGGCCCGGCTCGACACTCCGTACCTGGCCGACGAACAGGTGCTCGAGCTGGCCTCGCGGGGCGCGGCACTCGGCTGTTTCGAAGCGCTGTTCACCCTCGGCGAGGCACCCGAGGACCGGTACCCGCAAGCCGCCGATTGGCTCCGCGACCGCGGATTCTCCAGTACCGTCGACTATCTCGCGTCGGTGGCGAAGCACGTGCTCGACGAGACCGGGCTGCTCCCCCACGCCAACGCGGGCGCGCTGTCCGAGGCCGAGCTGACGCGCCTGCGCGCGGTCAGCCCGTCGCAGGGGATGATGATCGAGACGCTCGCGGCCCGGTTGGGTGAGCCCGGCGGTCCGCACCACGGCGCGCCCGACAAGACCCCGGAACGCCGGCTCGCGACGCTTCACGCGGCCGGACGGGCACGCGTGCCGTTCACCACCGGCATCCTCGTGGGCATCGGCGAGACGCGCGCCGAGCGCATCGAGGCGCTGGTCGCGATCGCGAACGCGCACCTCGAGCACGGTCACGTGCAAGAGGTGATCGTGCAGAATTTCCTGCCCAAGGCCGGCACGGCGATGCACCGGGCCGAGCCGTGTCCGACGGACGAGTTCCTGTGGTCGATCGCGGCCGCCCGGTTGATCCTGCCCGGCGATGTCCACCTGCAGGCGCCACCGAACCTGAGCGACGACTTCACGATTTTGCTCGCGGCGGGCATCGACGACTGGGGCGGCGTTTCGCCGTTGACGATCGACCACGTGAACCCGGAGCGACCGTGGCCGGCGCTCGACCGCCTGCGCGAGGCGACCGAGGCCGCCGGCTTCGCCCTCGCGCCCCGCCTCACCGTGTACCCCGAGTACGTGCGGCGCGCCGAGGAGTGGCTGCACCCCGACGTTCGCACCGCGGTGCTCGTCGCCTCCGATCTGGAGGGGCTCGCGCGCGATACCGCGTGGGCGCCCGGTCGCGACGACCTCGAGCCGCCGAATCTCCTGCCGGCCGAGCGGGCGAGCGCGGGCGGTCCGGTCGGTGAGGTGCTCGCCGGCGTGCTCGCGGGGCAAGAGGTCGGCATCGACGAGATCGTGACGCTGCTCGCGGCGCGCGGTCCTGAAGTCGCGCGGGTCGCCGAAGTCGCCGACCAGCTGCGCCGCGAGATCGTCGGCGACGAGGTGACGTTCGTCCGCAATCGCAACATCAACTACACGAACGTGTGTACGTACCGCTGCAAATTCTGCGCGTTCTCGAAGGGGCCGCTCTCGCTCAACCTCCGCGGCAAGCCGTATCTCCTCGAGATGGAGGAGATGCAGCGGCGGGTGGTCGAAGCCGTCGAGTGCGGCGCGACCGAGGTCTGCTTGCAGGGCGGGATCCATCCCGATTTCGACGGCGACTACTACGTCGACGTCGCCCGCGCGGTCAAGGAAGTCGCGCCCGCGATCCACGTGCACGGATTCACGGCACTGGAGGTGACCGAGGGTGCCCGCCGGCTCGGCATGCCGTTGCACGATTACCTGCTCCGACTGAAAGAGGCGGGCCTCGCCACGCTTCCCGGAACGGCGGCGGAGATCCTCGATGACGAGGTGCGGGCGATCATCTGCCCCGACAAGGTCAACACCGAGGAATGGCTGTTCGCACATCGGACCGCGCACGGGGTGGGCCTGAGGTCGAATATCACGATCATGCACGGCAGCGTGGAGAGGCCGGTGCATGTTGCCCGGCATCTCGTGCGCACACGCGATCTCCAGAAGGAGACCGGGGGCTTCACGGAGTTCGTGCCACTCCCCTTCGTGCACATGGCGACGCCGATCTTCATCCAGGGCAAGGCGCGGCGCGGACCGACCTTCCGCGAGGTGATCCTGATGCACGCGGTCG
>JALYLU010000510.1 GCA_030774075.1 Actinomycetota bacterium
CTCCTTTATCACCTTCAAAGGCAGGAAGTGCTCCCGCTGCTGGCGCAGGATGAAACGCAATCGCTCGACGTCCGCCGGGTAGAACTTCCGATAGCCGGACGGTGTGCGCTCGGGATCGACGAGACCCTGGCTCTCGAGGAACCGGATCTTCGAGATCGTGATGTCGGGAAACTCGTCGCGAAGCTGATTCAACACGTCGCCGATCGACGAGTGCGTCCGCTTGGCCACCATCAGGCGTCCCGCTCGCCGTGCTCGCCGCCGAGCACGAAACTCAAGCGGTAGCGACCGATCTGCACCTCGTCGCGGTGGCGGAGATGCGCTTCGTCGACCCGCTTGTGATTCACGTACGTACCGTTGAGCGAACCGACGTCGCGCAACGTGTATCCGTCGTCGCCGCGCTCCACAGCCACGTGACGGCGGGAAACCGTGATGTCGTCGAGGAAGATGTCGGAGTCGGGGTGCCGTCCGATTGCGGTAAGCGGCTCCTCGAGGCGATACGACGATCCCGCGTTCGGGCCGTGTCGGACGACGAGCATGCCGACGCCGGGCGCGAGGCCGTCGAGGTAGCGCTCGAGCTCGTCTTCCTCGGTGGCGGCCTCGACGGCCGACAGGGTGAGTGTCGTCTCCCCGTTGTCGCCCCCACCGAGGGGTGAGCCGCACGACGAGCAGAACCGCGCCTCCTCGGGGTTCTGATGTCCACACCGGGCGCAGATCACGGGCGTCAGGCTACCGAGGCGCAAGGGAGGCCACAACGACCGGCTGCACCTCAACGAGAGGTCGAACGTCGAGGGTCATGAACGCTCGACGCGGGCTCAATCCTCTCCGGCCTCCGCCGAGATCAACTCTCGATACGCGGCCGCGTCGAGCAATGCGTCGACCTCGCTCACATCGCTCGCCTCGAGCTCGAACATCCAGCCCGTTCCGTACGGGTCCTGGTTGACGAGCTCGGGCTGCTCGGCCAGGGCCTCGTTGACGGCGGAGACGACTCCCGTCAGGGGCACGTAGACGTCGGAGACCGACTTCGTCGACTCGATCTCGCTGACGCTGGCGCCGGCGACGGCGTCGAGGCCGACGTCCGGCAGCTGGACGAAGACGACGTCGCCCAGACTGTCCTGCGCGAAGTCGGTGATGCCGATGCGGGCCACGCTGCCGTTCAGCCGCACCCACTCGTGCTCGCGGCTGTAACGAAGATCCGAGGGAATGTCCATGACGTCGGAGCGTACCTACCGCGTGAGCTCGGCGACCTGGCCGGCGTGGATCGCGACGAGGCGCCGCGCCTCGTCGTCGCTGGCGCCCTCCGCCCAGACGTGTGTGATCGCGAGCTCGGGGTCGGGCAAGACGAGCGCCCACCCGTCCGGGTACACGATCTTCACCCCGTCGACGAGCACCGTCGGGAAGTCCTTCGCCCGCTCCAGGACACCACGCATCACGGTTCCCTTGCGCTCCCACGGCGTCGGCACCACGTCGTGCGCGACGTGCGTCTCGGGCGCCTCGGCCACGATCGACGACAGGGCGCGACCGCTCGACGCGAGCAGATCGAGCAGGTGCACGAGCGTGGCGACCGCGTCGTACGCGGGCAGGAACGACGGCCAGATGAAGCCACCCTCTTGCGATGCGGCGAAATCGACCGCGCCGCTGCCGGCGATCTCCATCAGGTGCGACGCCGACAGCTTCGCCCACGTGATGGCCGCGCCGCTGCGTTGCGCGAGGCGCTCCGCCTCGCCACTGACCGAGACGGGCAGCGCGAGGCGCGAGCCCGGTCGCTGCTCGCAGACGAGCTTCACGAGGGCGAGCAACGCGGACTCCGACGAGAGGCGAACGCCCTGGTCGTCGATGATCGTCGCCGTCTCACCGTCCGGGTCGAACACATACCCGAGGTCGGACCCGGAAGTGCGCACGAGGTCGCCGATGGCCTTGATGCGCGTGTCCTGATCGTCGTCGGTGGCCATGGCGCCACTCGTCGCCGCGAACGGATTGACCGCGAGCACGCTGGCGCCGAGCTTCGCGAGCACGTTCGGCATGAGGATCGACGTGGCGCCGTACGAGTAGTCGAGGACGACCTTGAATGCGCGACTGCGGAGGCGCTCGGGCTGCACGCTGGCTTCCAGTGCGGCGGTGTAGAACTCGATCGCTCTCGGCGGGAACACGATGTCGCCGATGTCGCCCGCGAACGCACGCCGGAAGTCTTCGCGATAGAGCAAGCGCTCGATCTTGCGCTGCGCACCCTCGTCGATATCGGCGCCGTACTCGTCCATGAACCGGATCTCGACGCTGTCGGCGTCTCCCGACGCCAGCCGCACGCTGATACCACCCTGGGCCTGTTGGGTTCGGACCTGGAACCGCGTGAGCGGCACGGTGGACAGTTCGAGATCCATGACGTGGACGCCGCTCAGGTTGAGACCGGCGATCAGCGCCCGCTTCAGTGCCCGGGCCGAGCGGCTCGTATCGCGGCTCGTACAGACGACCGCACCTTTCTTGAGTGCGGTTCCGTATGCCATTGCGAGCCGCACCGCCACCTCGGAGTTGATGTCGACGTTCGCGAGGCCGCGCACTCCGCGCCGCCCGAACAGCGTGCGGGCGCCCTTGCTCTCCCAGACGATCGAAGAGGTGACGAGCGCACCCGGCTCCACCATCTTGAAGGGGTAGATCTTCACCGACGGATTGATGATCGCGTGCGCGCCGACGAAGCATTCGTCGCCGATGACGACGTTCTCCTCCACCCGCGCGCCGTCACGGATGTCGCTCGCCCGGCCGACGACCGCGCCCCGCAGGCGCGCGCCCGGCCCGATGTAGACGTGATCGTGGACGACGCAGCGTTCCAACTCGGCATCTGCCTTCACGACGACATCGGCACCGAGCACGGTGTAAGGACGGAGCACCGCTCCCCGTTCGACGCGGGAGTTGTCGCCGATGAGCACCGGGCCGTAGACGTCGGCATCGGGTGACAGATCGGCCCCCTCCCCCAGCCATACTCCGTCGCGCACCTCGAAGCCCGGCATCTCGAAGTGCATCCGGCCGTCGAGGATGTCCTCGTGCGCCCGGCGGTAGGCCTCGATGGTGCCGACGTCCTCCCAGTAGCCGTCGATCACGTGACCGATCAGCTTCTTGCCGCGCTCCAGCACCTCCGGGAACACGTCACCCGAGAAGTCGACGACCTCTCCGGCGAGGATGAAATCGAAGATCTCGGGCTCGAGCACGTAGATGTTGGTGTTGATGGTGTCGGAGAAGACCTCGCCCCACGTGGGTTTCTCGAGGAAGCGTTCGATCGTGCCGTCCTCACGGGTGATGACGATGCCGAACTCGACCGGGTTCTCGACCCGCTTCAGCGCGATCGTCGCAAAGGCGTCGGCCGCGCGGTGCGCCTTCATCACCCCGCCGAGATCGACGTCGGTCAAGGCGTCGCCCGCCACCACGAGGAAGGTCTCGTCGAGCTCGTCCATCGCGTTGCGGACGGAGCCCGCGGTTCCGAGCGGTGACTCCTCGGTCGCATAGCGCATCCGCACGCCGAACTCCGACCCATCGCCGAAGTAGTTGCGAATGTGGTTCGCGAGAAACGCGACCGTGACGACGATGTCGTCGAAGCCGTGGCTCGCGAGCAACCGCACGATGTGCTCCATCATCGGCGCGTTCGCGATCGGCATCATCGGCTTGGGCTGGTTGCTCGTGAGCGGACGGAGACGCGTCCCCTCGCCGCCGGCCATGACTACGGCTTTCATGTCTTGACCTCGCGTCGAGCTTTCAGCGCGTACTGAGCCGCGGCGAGCGCTGCGAGTGCGAAGCCGATCCAGAACAGCCACAGCGGCCAGTCGGTCCCGTCGCGGGTCACCATCGTGAACCCGAGCGAGGCGTAGAGGAGCCAGGTCGCAGCCTTGCCGGCCAGGTTGACCTCGAAGTCGTAGCCGCGGCCGGCGAGCAGCGGATAGCCGGCCATCAGCACGAC
>JALYLU010000511.1 GCA_030774075.1 Actinomycetota bacterium
GGGGAGCTCATCCGGCTCTTCCACGACACCGACGGCGCGGGCTTCTTCACAACCGGAGCCGACGCGGAGCAGCTCGTCGTTCGACTGAAGGATGTCTTCGACGACGCAACGCCGTCCGCGAATTCGCTCGCAGCGAACGGACTGTTACGGCTCGCGGCCCTGACCGGCGAAACGTCGCTCGAGGCGCCGGCGGCCGAATTGTTGCGGATGCTCGCTCACGCCGGCGCGTCGCAACCCACCGGCTTCGCGCATCTCCTCGGAGCAATCGAACGTTTCGTGAGTAGCCCGGCGGAGATCGCCATCATCGGCGATCCGCACGACGAGCAGACTCGGGCGTTGCGACGCGAGGTGGTCAGCCGGCTCTTGCCGGCTGCGGTCACGCTCACCGGTTCATCGCGCGACCCGTCGCCCCTTCTCGCCGGGCGCGAAATGCGCGGTGGTCTGCCGACTGCGTACGTCTGCGAGCACTACACGTGCAAGCAACCGGTGACCGATGCAGCCGAGCTCCGGGACCAGCTCGACGCGGTGCTGGCGACGCGACGGACGCCGCGTCAGCAGGCCGCGAGATAGGAACCGGCTGCGAGCTCCTCAGCGACCGCCCAGCCGAAGGCGATCATCGCCTGACCACGGGCCGCGTCGAGCGTACCGACGAGCGACGCGATCTTCGCGCCGCCCGTAGCTTTCACCGGGCTCGTGTCGAGCACCGCGAGGCACGGCGGCTTGCGACCCTTGACCGCGACCTTGAACTCCCGGTCGTCGAAGTGCCCGTCGTTGCCGTAGCGCTTCGCCAGTCGCCGTCCCCAAGCGCGGTCTTCGCCGTTCGGCGTGTAACCCGGGCGAGGCACAACATCCGCATAGCTCTGCAGCAAGACGTAACAACTGGGCTGAGCGAGACGCGCCGCGACGAGAACGTCTTCGTCCGGGAACGAGATGGCGGCGCGACGTGTCAGCTCACCCGTCATCGCCTTGAGCATCGCCGACGCGACCTTGCCCTTCCGGACAACACCCATCCCCCACAGGATCGAAGGCGTTCCGCCGATCCGTTCGAGCGAACCGAGCATGAGCCCGTCGATGTCACCCTCGGCGCTTGCGAGAACGGCGAGTGGGAAGGATTCCACCTGACGATCGAGCTCTGCATCGGAGATCGGGAGGCCGTTGGAGGAGAAGATCTGACCGACCTCATCGAGCTCGGCGGGCTTCAGCGAGACGGAATCACGGGACTCTACGTTCATCGCCAATACATTGTGGCCGAAGTCGAGCCGTGAGGAAAATCGAGCGACGCGAGTGCAGTCTCCCGCAGGCCCGGCCACTCGCGCGTGCCTTACGCTCCGCGCGTGCGTGCGCGCGACATGTCCCAATACGCCTTCATACCCGAGATCTTCCCGTTGTCGTTCACCTCGACGGTTTCGACGCAATCCATGATCATTTCGGACTCACCGATCGTGGCGTGGATCTCGAGCACCATGGCGGCCTCCGTGCCGCAGGCGATCACGTCGACCAGCTTCATCTCGATGCGATCGGCCAGAGCGCGGGTCTCATCGAAGAAGGCGCCGATCCCGTCGACTCCGACGTGCGGTGGCCGGCCGACGGGGTCGAACCAAACTGCGTCCGGAGCGAACTGCGAGAGAACGGTCTGCTTGTCGTTGGCGTTCGAGGCGGCCACGTAGGCCTCGGCCACGGCTTTTACCTGCTCGGGCGTGGGCATGGGGCGACGATACGCGCGTCGCGCCCGATATTGCGACCTCTCTATGGATCGACTCCACATTTCTGGGTCGACTCCACATTTCTGGGTCGACTCCACATTTCTGGGTCGACTCCACATTTCTGGGTCGACTCCACATTTCTGGGTCGACTCCACATTTCTGGGCTCCCCTCCGGTCGCTGCGCTGTCGTCTCCCGGCTCCGCTCCCTCCGGTCGCTGCGCTGTCGTCTCCCTACTTGTATTTATGGGATCACGATGCCGTCGAGATGCCCTTTCGGCTCGGGGATCTTCGGGTCGAGCTCCTCGATCGTGTGCACGAGGATGCTCGCCGCCGCGACGCCCGACACCCACTTGTGGTCGGCCGGCACGACGTACCACGGCGCCCACGCCGTCGAAGTAGCCGTCAGCGCCGCGTCGTAGAGGCGCGCGTACTCTTCCCACCTCGCACGAGTGTCGAGATCGGAGCGGTCGAACTTCCACCGTTTCTCGGGATCGTCGAGGCGGGACTGGAGCCGGGCGCGCTGCTCATCTCTCCCGACGTGCAGGAAGATCTTCACGACCGACGTTCCCTCGTCGAGCAGCATCTTCTCGAACGCGTTGATGTGTTCGTAACGTCGCTTGCGCTGCCGATCGTCGATCGCGCCGATGACAAAAGCGGCAGTCACGTCCTCGTAGTGCGACCGATTGAAGATGCCGATATCGCCGCACGCGGGGAGCGCCTGGTGGATGCGCCACAAGAAGTCGTGTGCGGCTTCGGTCGACGTCGGAACGTTGAACGACTCCACGTCACAGCCTTGCGGATTGAGTCCGGTGAACACGCGCCGGATCGTGCCGTCCTTGCCCGACGCGTCGAGCCCCTGCAACACCAACAGCACCGACCGGGACCGCTCCGCGTGGAGCCGCCCGTGCAGCATGCTCAGCCGATCGGTGAGCCTCGCCAACTCCTCTTGCGCTCGGCCTTTCTCGACGCCGAGCCGATCGCCGGTGGGCCGACCAGCCAGGTTCGCCTTCGTTCCCGGTTCGACCCGGCACGCATCGCGCATGGACGGACCGTACAGCGTCGACAGATCGTACGATCACGACGTGGTCGACGCTCCCCGCCTGCGCGTCCAGATCCGGCCCACACACACTCCCGGGGTCGACGCGCCAATCAGGCCGGGCCAACCGACGTCGGTCGGCGGGCTCGAGGTCGTCGTCGATGCGTCTGACGAAGGCCAATTGCGGTGGTCGGTCGCAAACGCGGGCGACCGCGATCTCGATCTGGACGCGGTCGCACTCGTCTGGGATGGCGGCGCGGCGGGTGACCGTCCCCGATTGTTCGCCAACGGCTACCAATCGTGGACTCCCGCACGGACGCTGCAGCTGGGCGTCGACGTCGACCCCTCGCGCGATCCCCGACCGATCCCACTCGTACGCGCGGCCTTCCACGCCGATCCGGGGGTTTGTGCACCCGGCGAGCTGAGGTCGGAACAGGTCGCAGTGCTCGCGAACGGCGACCGGGCGCGATTCGGCATCGGATTCGTAGGCGGCGCGACGCACGCGGGCACGATCCGCGTCCGGGTCGTCGACGATCGACTCGAGATCGCGGCGACCGCGTGGTTCGGCGGCGCGACGCTTCGATCCGGCGAACAACGCGTGCTGCATCCGCTCGTGATCGAGGAGAACGACGATCCATCGGTCTTGCTGGAACGTTGGGCCGACCGCACCGGCCGCGCGGAACGGGCGCGCGTCGGCGCGCCCTTCCTTTCGGGGTGGTGCTCCTGGTACCACTACTTCGAGCACGTCACCGAACGCGATGTTCTCGCCAATCTTGCGCTCGCGGACAACTGGCCGTTCGACGTCTTCCAGGTCGACGACGGCTTCCAACGCGCGATCGGCGACTGGTTACACACCAACGACCGATTCCCGTCGGGTGTCGAAGGTGTCGCGAGCGCGATCCGGGCGAGTGGGCGGACGGCCGGACTTTGGATCGCGCCGTTCCTCGCGGCGCCGGATTCGGACGTCGCGACCTCGCATCCCGAGTGGCTCGCCCGCGCACCCGAAGGCAAGCGCCCGGCGATCGGCATGTACCACGACGTGTGGGGCGGTGTGATGTGGCAGCTCGATACCACGAACCCCGAGGTGGTCGACCATCTCGCCGCGACCGCGGCGGCACTCGTCGATGCCGGATACCGATATCTGAAGCTCGACTTCACGTTCTCGGCCTCGATGCCCGGCCGCTTCGCCGATCCGACC
>JALYLU010000512.1 GCA_030774075.1 Actinomycetota bacterium
GAGTTGAGCACAGCGACGCCGGTTCCCGAAACGTGGGAGCTCGACGGCGACGATGCTTGGCGCGTTCTTCGTTCGTGCGGCCGCCGCCGGCTCCTCGAGGACGCGTTCATTCGGCTGCGGGTGGCCGACGGATTCAGCCATGCCCGATCCCTGGCCTACGCGACCGCGCTGGTCTTCGTGCAGGCGATCATCGCCGTCGTGGGCCTGGCGAGCGCGCTCGGCAGCGGCGGCGTCAGCCGCGTCGTCGTACGCACGCTGAAAGCCGAAAGTACGGGCTCGCGGTGGTGCTGGCCGTGACGTCGGGCGCTCTGGTCGTCGCCGCATTCGCCCTGCTCGCCTTGGGGCAAGACATCGGCAATTCGATTCACAGCGCCACGGTGAACCCGACATGGGGCATCCTGCGGTGGCCGGCCGCGGTCGTGCTGGCAACGCTCGCGATGACGCTGCTCTTCAAATGGTCGCCCCGCCGCCGCCAGCCGGCACTTTCGTGGCTGGCGTTCGGATCGATCGTGGCCGCATTCCTCTGGCTGCTCGTGACCGCGGCCCTCGGCGCGTTCTTTTCGCTGAGCCAGTCGTTCGGACAGACGTACGGACCGCTGGCCGGGATCGTCGCGCTGTTGTTGTGGTCGCTGCTCTCGGCGATCGCCGTGTTGTACGGAGGTGCGGTCGCGGCGCAGCTCGAGGCCGTACGCGCGGGCGTGCGAGAGCCGCAAGACCAGGAGAAGGTCGAGCACTCCGAGCCGGAAATCGGACAATCGACGAACGGTCGAGATGCCGAGGTCGGGAAGGTACCGTCGTGACGATGGAACGCGACGACGCGACGGCCGATCCGGCCGATCAGCTGCGCCGCATGGTCGAAGGAATCATCGGCGTGCCTGCGACCGAGGGCAATCACATCGACATCTTGCGCAATGGCGACGAGATCTTTCCGGCGATGTTGGAGTCCGTTGGAAGCGCACACCGCACCATCGACCTGCTGACCTTCGTCTACTGGGAAGGTCAGATCGGTCGTGAGTTCGCGCAAGCCCTCGCGGCTCGGGCGAAAGACGGCGTGCGGGTGCGCGTCCTGCTCGACGCCTGGGGTGCGCGGCCGATCGAAAAGTCGTCGGTCGAGATGATGGACCACG
Source organism: Actinomycetota bacterium (assembly GCA_030774075.1). Classification (GTDB taxonomy): domain Bacteria; phylum Actinomycetota; class Acidimicrobiia; order IMCC26256; family PALSA-610; genus PALSA-610. Next base: position 1,128 of record JALYLU010000512.1, read on the forward strand.
CCGGTGTGACGATCCGCTGGTTCCGCCCGTTACATCGTTTCCGGCTCGGTCAGGTGAATCATCGAACGCACCGCAAGGTGATGATCGTCGACGAGGCGGTCGGTTTCACGGGTGGCGTCGGCATCGCCGACGTATGGCTCGGTGACGCGCGCAACGAACGAGAGTGGCGCGACACGCATTTCCGTCTCGAGGGACCGGCGGTCGACGGGCTGCGTGCGGCGTTTCTCGACAACTGGGCCGAGACCGGTCACGAGCTGTTCGACGAACGATTCGATCGGTTCCCCGACCAGCCCAAGCCGGGATCCACCGTCGTGCAATGCGTGCGCGGCGCGTCCGAGATCGGAACCAGCGACGTCTTCACTCTGTTCCGCGCGCTGTGCCAGCTCGCGCAGCATCGAATCCGGATCGCGACGGCATACTTCGTGCCTTCCGGTGAAGTCCTCGACCGGCTCACCCAGGCTCTGCAGCGCGGCGTCGAAGTCGAGCTCCTGCTGCCCGGACCTCACGCCGACAAACGCTTCGTGCAACTCGCCGGCGAAGCTGACTACGCGACCTTGCTCGACGCGGGAGCCAAGATCTGGACGTTCCAACCGTCGATGTTGCACACCAAGATCATGACCGTCGACGGAATGCTCGCCAACGTCGGTTCGGCGAACCTGAACGCGCGCTCGACGAGTCTCGACGAGGAGATCAACGTCGTCGCGATGGATCGATCGCTGGTCAACACTCTTGACGGCCAGTTCGATGAAGACCTGAGCCGCAGCACACGCGTCGAAGCTCGGCAGTGGGAAAACCGGTCGGTCGTGCAACGAGTCGCCGAAACCGCTGTGGCGCCAATCAAGCGTTTCTTCTGAGGGCCGCGGGTCGTCGATCAGGTCGCGACTGAACCGGCGTCGAGCCCCGCTTCGTCACCGCGGTCGACCGCACCGCCATGGTCTGCGCCGGTTCCGATCGCTCGAGCCGCTGCCCTCACGCTCGCCGCGCGAACGGCGACCGCGGCGAGCGTGAGGCACGCGAGCCCGAAGAGCGCGCCGACAAAGACGTCGCTCGGATAGTGGAGACCGCGGTAGACGCGAGCGAACCCGACCGTTGCCGCGAACACGACCGCGAGGAAGGCGCTCAGGACCCGAGCCAGGATGTTGTGCGTCAGGCACGTCACAATGAGCGCGATGCCCACGAACAGCACGACCGCGGCCGCGGTGTGTCCCGACGGAAAGCTTGACGTCGCCGGGGTCGAGTTGAGTCGCGGCACAGCTGGACGCGGCCGGTCTACAACGAAGGTCACGGAGAGAAATACAGTGATCTCCAATGTGAGCGCAATCGTAAGGAAGGCCGCCTCCCGCCAACGTCGGCGCAGCGCGAGAAGGCCGACGACCACGGCCGCGACGGCAACCACGGGCAGCGTGTTTACTGCCGACGTCGCCACCTTCGTGATGTCGTTCCATCGGCTCGTGCGATGGCGTGCGAAGTGTTCGCTCACATGCCGGTCCCAGCTGCCGACGCTGCCGTCCAAGGCGTGCGTGAGCAAGAGGCCGACGCCGAGCATCAGCGCCGTGAGCACCACGTAGCCGACGACCGTGACCGCGAGTGCCGACCGGAACGGATGCTGCGGGGAAGCAGCATCAGCCCGCGCGCCTTTGATCGGCTCGAGTAGAGAGCCGGGCGTTTTTCCCATGAGTTCCTCCGGATGCGGTGTACCCGACGAGCAGTGGGGTAACGCCGGACGCTCGTTGGGTACGTTAGGTCGCGCGTGGCAGTTGTGATGGTTGTCGTTGTCAGTGCACTCGCCGGGGCGATCGTCGCGGGCGTGATTGCGTGGCGCTTGCCGAACTTCGATCCCAGCGCCCCGCGCGTGGCTCCGCCGTCGATCCGGCGCGAGGTTCGGGCGCACGCCGAGCTGGCCGCGTTCTTCCGCTCGCGGGTCGACCCGGCCACGGCAACCGGGCTGGGGCTCACCGTCGCGCTCGCGCTCGTGCTCGGAGGTGCCATCGCAATCGGCGCGCTGCTCGTGATGGAACAGCACAACGCCGGGCTCGCGCACTACGACCTGAGCGCGGCGCGCTGGGGCGCCACGCACGCGACGAGCGGATCTACACGTTTCCTGAAGGACGTCAGCCTGCTGGGCGGGACGCCCGCGATGATCGCCGTCGCGGTGATCGCCGCGGTCGCCGAGTATGTGCGCACGCGCACCGTGGCCATCTTCGGGTTCCTCACCGTCGTGGTCGCCGGGCAGGTCGTCGTGACGAATCTCACGAAGATCATCGTCGATCGTCCCCGGCCCGACATCCATCGCCTTACCGGATTCTCGGGTGCCTCGTTCCCCTCGGGCCACGCCGCGACCGCCGCCGCGACATTCGCCGCGGTCGCGTTCCTCGCGGGTCGCGGGCGCTCGCAGAACCTGAAAGCGCTCCTTGCCGCGGGCGCCGCCGCCATCGCGGTCGGAGTCGCAACCACGCGCGTGCTGCTCGGCGTGCATTGGCTGACCGACGTCCTCGCGGGCCTCGCGGTCGGTTGGGCCTGGTTCGCGATCGCTTCGATCGCGTTCGGCGGCCGCGTGCTCGCATTCGGTCGTCCCGCTGAGGTCGCGGAGCAGGCGGCTCAGACCGTCGACGCGAAAAATTGAAGGCGAGCGTCGGGTAATTGCGTCTCGACGATTGGTTCCTGACGCCCGGCGAACGGGGGAACGCGGCGACGGCGATGGATCGACGACGTCCTGACGGCACTGCATGGACGGAGGGCAACCGTGTGGAAGTGCTCGTGGACGGTGCGGCGTATTTCCGTCGTTTGTACGAGGCGTTGTCGT
>JALYLU010000513.1 GCA_030774075.1 Actinomycetota bacterium
CGATGCGCACGGGCCGTCAGCCGCAGGTCGAGGACCGTCGCCCGTTGGACGCTCTCTAAGTCCGCAACGCGGGTTAGCGCGCCGCCTGCGGGCAGGTGACGACGTGATCGTTGATCATGCCGACTGCTTGCATGTAGCTGTAGATGATGGTCGAGCCGACGAAGTTGAACCCTCGTTTCTTCAGGTCCTTGCCCAGACGGTCCGACAAATCGGTATGGGTCGGGAGATCGGCCAGCGTGCGCGGGCGGTTGACGATGGGCGTGCCGTCTACCCACGCCCAAAGGTACTGAGCGAACGACCCGTGCTCGGCGCGCACCGCGAGGAACGACTGCGCGTTGCGTACCGACGATTTCACCTTGAGTCGATTTCGCACGATGCCCGGATCGGCAAGGAGCGCCGTCAGCTTGGTTTCGTCGTAGCGCGCGATTCGCTCCGGATCGAAGTTGTCGAAGGCGCGCCTGTAGTTGGCGCGCTTGTTAAGGATGGTCGACCACGACAACCCGGCTTGCGCGCCTTCCAGCATGAGCATCTCGAACAGATGCGTGTCGTCGTGGGACGGCTTGCCCCATTCGTCGTCGTGGTACGCGCGCATCAGGTCGGAGCTCTCGGCCCACGCGCAGCGTTGCCGGGTGTCCACGCGGTTCTATCCGAGCCGGGCGCGGGCGTTCTCGCGCAGCTCGTACTTCAGCACCTTGCCGCTCGCGTTGAGCGGCAGCGCGTCGACAATCTCGAAATGCCGAGGCACCTTGTAGTTGGCCATCTTCTCGCGGCACCACACCTGCAGCTGGTCGGGCGTGACGCTCGCGTTGAGGCGCGGGATCACGTACGCGTACCCGACCTCGCCCATCCGCGCGTCGGGCACGCCGACAACCGCGACCTGCCCGACGGCAGGGTGCTCGTTGATCATGTTCTCGATCTCGGCGGGGTACGCGTTGAAGCCGCCCACGATGAACATGTCCTTGGTGCGGTCGGTGATGCGGATGTAGCCGCGCTCGTCCATGACCGCGATATCGCCGGTGTGCAGCCACCCGTCCGCGTCGATGACCTCCGCCGTCGCTTCGGGATCGTGGATGAAGCCCCGCATGACGTTGTAGCCGCGGATTACCACCTCGCCCGGTTCGCCGCGCGGCACCTCGACAGTGTTCTGGTCGACGACGAGGACGTCGACGTCGGGGATCGCGCGCCCGGAGGTGGTCGAGATCGTCTCGGGATCGTCGTCGTGGCGGCACATCGTCGCGATGCCCGTGGCTTCGGTGAGTCCGTATCCGGTGACGATGGTCTCGAAGCCGAGCTCGGCGCGCATGCGCCGGATCATCTCCACGGGCACCGGGGCCGCGCCCGTCACCGCGAGCCGCAGCGACGACATGTCGAACTCGGCCAGACGCGGATGGTCGAGGATCGACTGGTAGACCGTCGGCGGTCCGGGCAGCATCGACACGTGCTCCTCGGCGGCGCGCGTCATCACTGCGTCGACATCGAACACCGGGTGGGGAATGATCGTGGCGCCCTTGACGAGCGATGCAACGATGCCCGCGTTCAACCCGAACGAATGGAAGAAGGGGTTCACGACGAGGTAGCGGTCGCCGGCGCGGAGGCCCACCACCGTTGACCACGCGTCGTACGCGCGCACGGTGGCGCCGTGCGTCAGCATCGCGCCCTTGGGCCGGCCCGTCGTTCCCGATGTGAACAGGATCGAGCAAAGATCGTCGCCGGTGAGCGTGTCGGGAAGTGGGGCGCCGGCGTCGCGCGCGAGGAGGTCGCGCCAACCCGGCCCGCGCAGGTCGATGATTTCGCGGAGCTGGGGGAGCGGCGGCTCGGCGCGCAGCAGTTCCTCGTAGTTCGTGTGGAGGAAGTCGGTGACGGTGAAGAGCAGCTTCGCGTCGGCGCGTTCGAGGACGTAGCGGGCCTCGGCGCCCTTGAACCGGGTGTTGAGTGGTACGACGACACCGCCGGCCGTGAAGATGCCGAGGGCGGCGATCACCCACTCGGAGCAGTTCGGCGCCCAGATCGCGACCCGATCGCCCGGCTCGATACCGCTCGCGACCAGGGCTCGCGCCGCGCGCTCGACCTGCTCGGCCAGCTGCGCGAAGGTGAGCCGCGTCCGCTCGTCGACGAGCGCCTCGCGCGCCGCGAACGAGGCGGCGGCCCGGGACACGAGTCCCGGTATCGTCGAGGGCAGTGCGTCGTCGGTCATGCCGACAACTTGCCACGACGAAAGCCCGATGCGCATGCCCGAGCCCGAATTTCGACGTTACGAGTCGCTGCGCGTGGAGCGCAGGGGACCGGTCGGCTGGCTCGTGTTCGACCGGCCCGCGGCGGCGAACGCGATGGATGCCCGGATGATGGAAGAGCTCGAATGGGCCTGGCGCGAGCTCGACGACGATCCCGACGTACGCGTGATCGTCAACACCGGTGAAGGTCGCGCGTTCCAGACCGGGCTCGACGTGGCGCAGCTGGCCCGCGATCGCGATGCCTTACGCGAGCAGTCTCGGCGCACGAAGCGGTTCGAGCTGCGCTTCACCGCGTGGCACAACGAGGTCTGGAAGCCGGTGATCGCGGCGGTCAACGGTGTGTGTGCGGGCGGCGGGCTGCACTTCGTGGCCGACGCCGACATCGTCATCGCGTCGTCGGACGCCACGTTCGTCGATCCGCACGTCTCCATAGGTCAAGCGAGCGTGTACGAGATGATCGCCCTCGCCAAGAAGTCGCCGATGGAGCCGGTGTTGCGGATGGCGTTCGCCGGTCGTCACGAACGGCTGTCGGCGGCGCGCGCGTACGAGCTCGGCATCTGTTCGCAGGTGGTCGATCCGCCCGAGCACCTTTCCGCCGAGGCCCAGGCACTCGGCGAGCTGATCGCGCGTAACTCGCCGGCCTCGCTCGAGCACACGAAACGCGTGCTCTGGGGGGCGTTGGAGCGAGTGTCGCGATGAGCACCGGTCCGCAGGTGGCCAGACCGAAGTTAGATGGTGTGGAGATCGGTACCGCGATCGTCTCGTACATCGAGCCGCACCCGGGCCAGGCCGTCGCGTTCAACCGCTGGTACGAACGCGACCACTTCCCGGCGACGGTCAAGGCCGGGCCGGGCGTGTTCGCCGGGGCGCGGTTCGTCGCGACCCGCTCGTGCAAGGAGTTGCGCCCGCGAACCGGTCGCCTGTTCGGCGACCCGGCCCGCGGTTCGTATCTCGCCGTGGCCTGGGTGTTGCCGGGCAAGCAGGAGGAGTGGGACGAATGGGTCGGTCGCGAGATGGAGACGATCGCGGCCCAGGGCCGGCTGTTCCCGGGGCGCGATCACGTGCATACCGCCGTCTACCGCTGGATCTGGCAGTCGGGCGCCGTCGACGGGATCTTCGCGCTCGACGGCGGGTTCGCGGGGGCGATCGTGGTCGCCGACGAACACGCGGCGCCGCGCCTCGACCTGCCCGGCGCGGATCTGCCCGTTGCGGTCGGGCTCCGTCTCGAGCGCACGATCGTCTCGCAGGCAGGTCCGCCGGCGCACGAGCTCGTGCTCGGCTTGTGTGCCGGCGATCCCCGCGCCGCCTTCACCGCGTTGTCGCCGCCTGTCGACGGGTGCGGCTTCGCGAGTCCGTTCCTCGCCGCGATTCCGGGCACCGACGAGTACGCCGACGACCTCTGACCCCTCGGTCGCATAACGTCGCGGAGGTGAAGACCACGTTGCTCCTCTGCGACCACGCTCAAGAAGTAGCCGGCAAGCTGTACGTGCTCGGCGGTGGCTGGAGCATCTACCGGGGCGCCCCGGTGACGATGGGCCTGGCCGTGAAGATCTCGGTTCCGTGGGACGCCGCGAACATGCCGCACGACTTCACGGCCCGTCTCGTCACCGAGGACGGCCAAGATCCGGTGCTGCCGACCGCCGAGGGCGGTGCCGGTGCGACCCGGGTCGAGTTCCAGGGCCGGTTCGAGGCTGGT
>JALYLU010000514.1 GCA_030774075.1 Actinomycetota bacterium
GGCCGCCTTGTGCGCCCGGTAGATCGCGATCTCCTTGGCGACGTCGTCGGCGTTGGAACCTCGCAAACCGGCCGCACACACAAGGATCATCGGCTCGGCCGAGAGATCGATGTGCTTCTTGTCCTCCGTGATGTCGCAGGCGATCGACTTGTAGCAGAGCTCCGAGAGCTTGATGCGAATCTCGTGTGCGGCAACGCGATTCGAACCGTTGCCGACGACGGCCCATGAACGGCGGCTCAGCGCGTTGCGTTGCGCGGTGGCACCTATCGTCGCGCGTCGGCCGATCAGCTCGAACATCGCGCTCGGCAGCTCGCGCAGGGCGACGAGACGTTCATGGCGATAGCGGCGGCGCTCGGCGTCGTCGTCGCACAGCTCCGCGGCGATCGCGAACGCGAGGAGGAAGCAAGCCGCGACCTGAGAGTAGAACGCCTTCGTCGAAGCGACGCTCATCTCGACGTCGCGACCATCCGACGTGAACAGCACACCGTCGGCCTTGTCGACGAGATCGCTCTGACGCCGGTTCACGATGGCGATCACGAGCGCGCCTCGGGCGCGGGCGAGATCGACCGTACGGTTCGTATCGGTCGTTGTTCCGGATTGCGAGGTCGCGACGACGAGCGTGTCGCTCATGTCAGCCGCGAGACCGAAGCCCGAGAGCTCGGTCGCGAGCGTCGCCTCCATCGTGACCGGGCTTCCGGCGATCGCGGCACGCAGGGCCTGCACGAGACTCTGGCCGGCGATCGCCGCCGTTCCCTGTCCGATCACCAGCACGCGCCTGATCGCCCCCGAACGCAGGGCCTGGAGCATGGAGTCCGGAAGCGTCTCCGAGGGAAGGCGCACGTCGAGCAGGCCGTCGCGTTCGATGATCTTGCCGCGCAGGGTCTTGCGGAACGACGCCGGCGCCTCGGAGATCTCCTTCAGGAGGTAGTGCGGGGCGTCGCCGCGGTCGACGTCGCGGGTGGTGATCTGTGGCACCTGCAGGTCGGCCTCGCCGACCGGCAGCTCGCGGCCGTCGTAGGACAGTCGCCGCACGCCTGCGAGCGTTCCCGCTCGGCGCCGGTCGAGTACCACCACCTGGCCCTGGCTCGCCGGGTTGCCCGGATCGACCATCGTCTCGCCGTCGAGCCGCACGTACGCGCCGCACTCGGCCACCAGGCCATACGGCTCGCTCGCGACGACGAACGCGTCCGGGGCCAGGCCGACGTACAGCGCCTGGCCGCTTCCGCGCTGCGCGAGAAGCAGACAGTCGGGATCGGCGCTCGACTGAACCGCGATCGCGACGGAACCCTCGAACGACGCGACCGTCGAGCGGAACGCCTCGACGAGATCGACACCCGCTCCGATGCGGCGCGCGACGAGCGCGGGGATCACCTTGGCATCGGTGGTGATCTCGGCCGGGAAGTGCAGCTCGTCGAGAGCCTTGAGATCGGCGTAGTTGTCGACGTCGCCGTTGAGCGCCGCGATCGTGTACGGGCGCGAACCGTCGACCCGGCCCTCGCCGTCGAGCTCCTCTTGGTTCAGCGGATGCGCGTTCGCCTCGGAGATGATGCCGATGCTCGCCCATCGGGTGTGCGCGAGCACCGAAGCCTGGGCGGTCTCGGCTCGCAGCGCAAGATGCAGGAGGTCGTCGTCTCGAATCTGCGCGCGCAATCGCGCGGTGTTCTCGCCGAGCTCGCCGATCTCCGCGGCGGTCTTGTAGACGAAGGCCAGATCGTCGCCGGGCGTGCGGACCGAGCCCGCCATGAAGAGGGGATCCGCGTTGCGTTGCGCGACCAGACGGGCGATCGTGGGATCGTCGAGGTCGAGACCGTGGCCGGTCACCAGAACGTGCAAGCCGGCCGAGTCGCGGCCCCGCACCTCCAGCCGGTCGATCGCCGACAATGTGAGCTGCACCGCGTGGAACGCCTCGAGCGCGGCCGAGCGCGTTCCACCCATCAGATCCTCGATCGCGACTGCGAGCTCGATCCGGTCCCTTCGGATCGACCAGAGCGCGTCCTTGCACGTGATCAGCGCCGCGTTCAACGCTTCGACGCGGGCACCGTCGATGTCCTTCATCGCGTCGAGCCGAGCCTCGATCTCGGCCAGGTGCTCCGCGGCGCGGTCGCCGTGGTGGACGAGCCCGGCCCGCGCGATCGGGTCCTCGACGAGCGCACGCACGCCGTCGCCCTCGCGCAGTTGGCGGTCGACCTCTCGAAGGGTTCGAGCCGCGGCTTGGAGCGAGGTGACGGTCGGGTCGCCCATCAGCTCGAGCAGACTCTCCGCCTCGGCCAGCGTGCGCCGTAGGGCCGCCAGATCGGGCGCGACACGATGCCCACGCTGACGAACCACGCTCACGATTCCGCACATCGTCGGAATTCTAGGTCTCCTCGCCGCGGCCGAACTCCGAGGTCACCACGCGACGCAGACGTTCGGCGGCCGCGTCGGCCATCGCCTGGGCGTCCGCTTCGATCATCACCCGCACGAGCGGTTCCGTGCCCGACGCCCGCACCAGGACCCGACCGGTTTCGCCCAGCTCCTGTTCGATACTCCGCACCGCCTCGTCGAGTACCACCGACGCCGCCACGTCGACCCGGCGCGCCACGCGCACGTTCACGAGCACCTGCGGGACCCGCGTCATCTGCGCCGCGAGCGCGGAGAGCGGACGGTTCGTGCGCCGCAGCAGATCGGCCACGAGCAGGCCCGTCAGCAAGCCGTCGCCCGTCGTGGCGTACTCCGAGTACACGATGTGGCCGGATTGCTCGCCGCCGAGGACGAGATCGTTTGTCTGCATCGCGGCCACGACGTAGCGATCGCCGACCGGCGTCTCGATCACTCGGATGCCGTCTGCTCGCATTGCCCGGCGCAGACCGAGATTCGACATGACCGTCACCGCGATCGCCGCGTTGCGCAGCGTGCCGCGCGCGTGCATGTCGATCGCGGTCATGGTCATGAGCTGGTCGCCGTCGACCAGCTCTCCGCGCTCGTCGACCGCGATCACGCGGTCGCCGTCGCCGTCCAGCGCGAGACCGAGCGCGGCTCCGTGCTCCGCGACGGTGCGGCGAAGCAGCTCCGGATGCGTCGAGCCGCAACCGTCGTTGATGTTGTGCCCGTCGGGCGCGGCGTGGAGGACCCGCACCCGTGCGCCCGCCACACGCAACACACGCGGTCCGATGTCGAACCCGGCACCGTTGGCGCAGTCCAGCACCACGTCGAGACCATCGAGCCGGCGGCCGTCGAGCGTGGAGAGCAGATGCCCGACGTACGCGTCCGCACTCGCACCGTCAGCGGCGAACGACGACGTGACCGCACCGATTGCGGCGAGCGCAGCGAGCTCGCCGGAGTCCTGAGCGCCAGCGAGCTCGGCCTCGAGCTCGGCCTCGATCACGGCCTCGACCCCGTCGGGCAGCTTGCGCCCGTCGGCGCCGATCACCTTGACGCCGTTGTCGCTCCAGCGGTTGTGGCTCGCGGACACGATCGCGGCGGGAACGCCTTCGGTCGCGGCGACGAACGCGATCGCGGGGGTCGGGAGCACGCCGAGCGGCACCGTCTCGACACCAACCTCTCGAAGCCCCGCGGCCAGATCGGCCTCGATCCGCGGCCCGGACGCGCGGGTATCGCGCCCGATGACGACTCGCGGGGGGTGCAACACGCGGGCGACCGCGCGGGCGAGCGCGACGACGAGCCGGCTCGTGAGATCGCTCTCGGCGTCGCCGCGCACGCCGTCGGTACCGAAGCGCAACACGCGCAGGCGCCGGGAGCGCTACCGCTTCGAGTACTGCGGAGCCTTGCGCGCCTTCTTGAGGCCGTACTTGCGGCGCTCCTTCTCCCGCGCGTCCCGCCGCAGGAGCCCCGCCTTTTTGAGCACGCCGCGAGACTCGGGGTCGAGCGCAACCAGGGCTCGGGCGATGCCGAGCCGAATCGCGCCGGCCTGACCGCTGACGCCAC
>JALYLU010000515.1 GCA_030774075.1 Actinomycetota bacterium
GCCGGAAGCCGCGACGACGGTGATGTGATGGCTGCGCGCATTCTCGAAGGCGCTGCGCAGGTGGAGGAGGGACTGGACGCTCGGGAATGTTTCTTCGGTCGCGCCGAAGCTCTGCGAGATGACGGTGGCGAGCCGGTTGCTGATGACGTAGTTCTCAGCAGCAACGATCTCGGGGAACCCCTGGACACCTTCGGTCTCGGCGATCGGGGTTTCGACAAGAAGGATGTTGGCCCTTGGTGCAAAGACGTGGGCCCATTCGACGTCGAGCGTGGTCTCCACAGCCCAACCCAGCATCTCGGGATTCGTCGGATCGAAGGCTGGTACCGGCCCGGCGGGCTGGATGATCGAGAGTTTGGGGTCCTGGAGGATTGCGGGATCTGCCGGGATGCTCGGATCGGACGGCTGACCGAACGCCTGATCGAAAGCATGAAGGTCGCGGGCGATCGTCGGCGAGCCGAAGCTATCCACGATCGCGATCGTCGTTCCCCTCCCGTCGATGCCGCTCGTGTGCAGGGCGGCGAGGTCGTATGCCTTCTCGAACTGCCCCGGCGAATAACAACGAAGACCGAACGCGGTCAAACACGAAGACGTGGAACGCGGGCCGGTGTCCGCCTTGCTCAGCGGAACGCCCACATGCATCGGATGGACCACCCGCGGCGCCGTCCTAGCAAAACCGGCACGAGAAGGTCCTGCGCCCGCAACGGAGAACGAGGCCACGCTCGATGTCATTCCCAACACGAAAATGATCACCCCAACACGCCGCATGTCTACCCCCGGCGTCCGCCTGCACCGGCGACGCTAGAGCGAGAGCACTATGTGATGTCAAACGCGCGAGATAGCGGCGCGCATCGCGTCCCTCCTGGCCCGTCGCCGTCGTGGAAGCCATGCGCGAATAACAGCGGCTGACGGGCCGCTTGCTCGCGGCGCGGTCGGCGACGCCCTTCGCGACCAAGGCATCGACTCGGACCACGCCCGCACGGTGGTGTCAGTGGTGAACGAGTTGATCGCCGCCGCCCGGGAGACCGACGTGACCACCCCGGTGCGGCTGACCATCGTCCCTCACCCATCGCGCCAGGGGGTCGCGGCCGGGCGTGGAATCCCGTTGGAAGTGAGGACAACAAGCCTCACGGGCCGGTTGTGCCCGACGGCAGCGAAGGAGAACAGGTGAGATTACGGACGACGATCGCGGCGGCGGCGGCCGCGGCGGTAGCAAGCATTGGGGTGGTCATGGTGACGCCCGCGTACGCAGCGTCGTCGGCCGCGTATACGTGCACGGGCACGCTGGCGAATCCGCCGTCGAGTTTTGGCGTTATCCCCGCGGGGACCTACCGGGCGCTCAACCTGCCCGCAGGCTCGGCGTGTGTCATCAACGGCCCGGGCGACGTGAACGTCTTGTCGCCGGTCGTATTGGGTTCGGGAGCGGTCCTCGCCATGTTCGGGGGCAGTCTTGAGGTCCACGGAGGAGTGACCGTCGGACCGAACGCGATCTTTGCCGTGCCGCAGAACTCGACGCCCGTCACCATCAACGGCCCCGTCAATGTGCAAAGCGTCGCCGTGTTTCTCGTCGGGGTCGAGACACCGCAGGGTCCGCTGTTCTCGTCCATCCGCGGCGGCGTGACCGCGACCGACGCGTCGTCGGTGCAGATCCATAACACCACCATCTCGGGAGGAGTCACCTCCCAAGACGGCGGCGCGGACAACGCGGCCTTCGATGCGCTGGCCAACCAGGGATTCCCACAGAACTTCTTCGCTCTGGAAGACAACCACATCAACGGCCGCGTGATCGTGAACGGCTATGAGGGCGAGTGGGGCGGCGTCATCCGCGACACAATCAACGGCGGGTTCACGTTCACGGACAACGTCCAGGCCGTGAACCCCGACGAATGGGATATCGGCTCGCTGGCGATACACGGCCCTGCGACATGCGCGAACAACAGCCCCGCACCGAACGTCGGTGAAAGCCCTGCGGGTCCCAGCACCGTGTCCGGCCCCACCCGCGGGAACCAAGCCGCGACCTGCACCAGCGCCGCATAACCAACATCAAACGCGTGCGCTGCTGGCCGCGCACGCGAACGGAGTCGGTGTCGACGACATCCGACGCAACGCGCCGCGCCGACGCACGCACAGCCCGCCGCTACCTCAGAAACGCCGCGAACCCGTCGTAGGACAGTATGTCGTTCGTCGTCGTTCAAGCTCCAGGAAGCATACGGACGGGGCGACATCCACACGGGTCGCGGCGCTCACGATCTGTGCGCGTGATCTGCGCTCGTACCGGAGCAAGCGGTGCGACGAATATCGGCTGCGGATATGGCGCGCCAGTCGATCGACTCACGCCGTTCGGTGGTCGCGGACTATCGCCATGACGCCGCGGACTGGTCAAATGATCAAGACTCGGACGTGGCAAGGTGAACATGACCAACAGGTAATGGGTCATCGGGTAGTACGTGTTGCTGTACCCCTCGGTGCTCAGCCGCCGCAACAGGCTCGGCCTGAGTGCCTTTCGGGCGCGTTGCTCCTCTTGAGGTGTCGCCATGACCTCCACTATCGCCCTCCTCGCCGTCACGCCACCAACCAGCTAACGCCTGGTTTATGCGGAGCGGTCGTTCTCGGTGCTCATTGCGAACAGTTGCCAGCGGCCGGGTACCCCCTTGAGTTCGTGTTCGAGAATCGAGTGGTCGAACCGGCGAGGAGGTCCGCGATCGTTCTCGATACGAGGATCTCACGCTGGTCGCGACCGGTACCGCACCCGGTCTGTACGGTGGCAGTGGCGATACACATGTCTGCGACGCGCAACAGTTAGCCCCGATCGTTCACGAGTTTTGGGTTGAAGGCTGGCGCTGAGCGCGACAAGTGCCCTGTTCGTGCGGCATTCTTGGTGTTGCGACACAACAAGAAGCGCCGACGAAAGGGCACCTGACAGATGCACGTTACCAGCACGACCAGAGCGCGGATCGAGACCGGTGGCGACGGGGTCGTCGCGCATGTGGGACTGCACGCGTTGGGTCGTTTCGCGGACGCGGTCGGGCTGGGCGCGGCGTTGTCGGCACGGATTCTGCCGTCGGGTGAGCGGTTCCCGTTCCATGATCGGGGCAAGGTGTTGGTGCACGCGATGCTCACGCTCGCCGGTGGCGGCGACGCGTGTTCGGATGTGGAGTTCTTGCGGGCGCAGCCGGCACTGTTCGGGCCGGTCCCGTCGGACTCGACGTTGTATCGCACCTACCGCCAGATCGACGCGCTGACCCTCGCCGAACTGTGGGACGCGATGGCCGAGGTCCGCGCGGACGTGTGGTCGGCGGTCGATACGGGCGAGCCGGTCGTGTTGGATATCGACGCGTCGTTGGTCGAGATCCATTCCGAGCATAAGCAAGGAACGGCACCGACCTACAAGGCAGGGTTCGGGTTCCATCCGATGTTCTGCTTCGCGGACGCGACGGGTGAGACGCTCGCTGCGCTGCTACGGCCGGGGAACGCGACCGCCAACGATGCGGCCGATCACCTCTGCGTGTTGGATCACGCGATCGGCCAGTTACCGGCCGAGATCGCCTCGGGTCACCGGCCTGGTGACGACCCCGCCACGGTCACACGGCCGGTGATGGTGCGCGCCGATTCGGCGGGCGCGACGCGTGGGTTCGTGGGGGGCTGTCGGGCCCGCAACGTCGGGTTCGCGGTCGTGGCCCGCAAAAACAGCCAGATTCATGGGGCGATCTCGAAGATCGAGCTCGACGACGACCGCTGGCAGCCGGCATTGACGCAGACCGGTGACGAACGGGCCGGCGCCGCAGTGTGCGAGGTCACCGACCTCGTCGAGTTGTCCCACTGGCCCGAAGGCACCCGACTGATCGTGCGTCGCGAGCCGTTGCATCCCGGCGCGCAACAAACACTGTTCCCGTCACTCGAGTTCCGATACT
>JALYLU010000516.1 GCA_030774075.1 Actinomycetota bacterium
CCGTCGCGTCGCGCTCGCCATCGCACGGGGGCGCGCCGTCAGCGGCCTCGTGATGCTCGTTCTCCCCGGTGTGGTCGGATGGATCTTGTTCGGCCGCGCCGGTCGCGCGCCGGCGGCGCGTGCGCTCCTGCGTTTCGTAGGAGTGCGCGATCTCGTGCTCGGCGTCGGTGCCATCACCACGATCAAAGAACGCACGATGGATGCGGAGTGGGTCGGGATGGGCGCGGTGGCCGACGCCGTCGACGGGGTCGTCAGTCTCGCGACGCCGGGACTCACGCCGCGGGCTCGGGTTGTGTCGCTGGTCGGCGGCGGTGCGGCTGCGGTCGGCCTGCTCGCGTCGCGCGCGCTGGCCGACGAGCGCGCCAAACCCTCAAAAGTCGATTCCTGACAGCTCCGGGATCCAGTTCCGGGCCCGGGCGATCGCTTCACGCCAGCGATCCCGATCGAGCACGCGCGCCGGTTCGACGCGGACGCGGGGCTTCCACGTCTGCGCGAGGTCGTCGACCGAGCTGTGATGCCCCACTGCGAGACCGGCCATGAGTGCGGCGCCGCGAGAGGTTGCTTCTCGCATCGGCGAGATCTCGACTGGTCTCTGCGCCGCGTCGGCGAGCGCCTGTACGAACGTCTCGTTGTCGGTCATTCCGCCGTCGACCCGCAGCGCGGGGATCGCGATGCCGCTATCGGCCTCGGCCGCGTCGACGAGATCGGCGCCGCGCTTCGCAACGCCTTCGAGCACCGCGCGCACGATCTCGGCGCGTCCGGTGCCGCGCGTCAAACCGAAGAACGCGCCCCGCGCGCCGTAATCCCACGCCGGTGTCCCGAGGCCGAGCAGCGCGGGCACGTATACGACGCCGCCCGTGTCGTCGCAGCTCGACGCGAGCTCGTGCGACTCGTCCGAGGTCGAGATCAACCCGAGGTCGTCGCGCAGCCACTGGATGTTCGTCCCGGCCGCGAGCATCACCGCCTCGATGCCCCAGGTGATGCGCCCTTCGTGTCGCCACGCCACGATCGGGAACGTGCCGGCAGGGCCCCGTTGATCGAACGCGGGTGGCTCCTCGCCGAGCACGAGGTCGAGCATCCCACCGGTGCCGAACGTGATCTTGGCGTCTCCCGGATGCACGCAGCCCTGGCCGACGAGCGACGCTTGCTGGTCGCCGAGCAGCGCGGCGATCGGCGGCGCGCCGGGCAGCGCGGTCGCTTCGCCGACCACGCCGCTCGAGTCGACGATCGACGGCAACATCTCGAGTGGGATTCCGAGCACCTTCAGGATCTCCGTGTCCCACACTGCGGGATTGCGCGCGACCTGAAGGCCGGTGATGGCCGCGTTCGTTGCGTCGGTGACGTGCACGGCGCCTTGCGAGAGCGTCCAGGCCACCCAGGTGTCGACGGTCCCGAAGCACAGATCGCGCGCCCACCCGTGATCTTCGAGCTGTTCGAGGAGCCATTGCAGCTTGGTCGCGGACTGATTGGGGCCGGTGCGCACGCCCTGCGCGCGCAGGGTCAGGCACGCGCCGATCGTCCGGAGGTCTTGCCAGCCGATGCCCGGTCCGACGGGTGCGCCGGTCGAGCGATCCCACACGACGGTTGAACCGCGTTGGTTCGAGATACCGACCGCGTCGACCGGGCCCGTGCGTTCCAAGGCTGCGGCCGCGAGGTCCAGACACGTGTCGGCCATCGCGCGGGCGTCGAACTGGACGATGCCGTCGGAAGGAGTGTCGGGCAACAGCTCGCGCTCGACGTTGTGCAGGGCAGCACCCGTGTCGTCGAACACGCCGACGCGGACGCTGCTCGTGCCGACGTCGACGACGAGCACCCGCTCGCTGCTCATGGCCAGACGAGCTCGCCGAACGGGTTGCGCAGGCCGAGCTTGCCGGGGTTCAGGATGCCGTTCGGATCGAGGGCGTCTTTCACCGATTGCAGCACGCCGAACCCTTCGCCCAGCGCCTCGGAAACGAAGCGGGCCCGGTTCAGCCCGACGCCGTGATGGTGCGAGAGCGCACCTCCCGCGGCGAGAACCGCGCGCTGACCCGCGTCCCAGACGTCGCGGTAGTAGGCCTCGCGCGCCTCCGCGGGCGGTCGACCCGCGAACGTGAAGTACAGACATCCGCCGTCGAGGTAGGAATGACTCTGATGAGCGGATGCCGCCATCGTGTGCTCGACCGAACGGATCGCGTCGACGGCGCGGGCGTAGATCTCCGGCAGCGCACGCCACGATCCGGCGATCTCCATCGTGTCGACGACGAGGCCGCGCGAGATCAATGCCTCGAGCGCGGAGACGTCGTTGCGGTGGCCGAGCCATTGCTCGACGAACGCGACGTCGGCGGCGTCGGCACGCGCTGACGCGCATTCCTCGTCGACGATCCGACGCGTCGCTTCGGTAAGGTGCGCGTCACCTTCGTCGAGCATCAGCAGCAGGTGCGCGTCACCGGTGTGGTAGGTGCGATCCGCCTCGAGCGCGTCGTACAGCCGCAGAACCGCAGGCGTCGCACCCCGCTGCACGATGCGGCGCATCGCGTCGAGCCCGGCTGCGAACGCGGCGAACGTGTATGCACCGCGCACCTCCGAGGTCGGGAGGTGATGGGCGCGCAGCCGCGCGCCGACGACGACACCGAGCGTGCCTTCGGAGCCGAGGAACACTTGGGTCAGGTCGGTGCCGACGGCGGCGCGGGGCGCGCCGCCGGTGCTGACCAGCGTTCCGTCGGCGAGTACAACGTCGAGACCCTCGACAATGTCCTCGATCTTCCCGTATCGGGTGGACATCTGGCCCGCGCCGCGGCACGCGACCCAACCACCGACCGTCGAGAGCGCCATCGACTGGGGCCAGTGCCCGCACGTGACGCCGTGGCGCGCTCTCAAGTCGTCCTCGAACACGTCGCCGAACGTGCCCGCGCGCACGTCGACGAGCAGCGAGGTCGGGTCGACCGCGACGATGCCGCTGAGCGCGGTGACGTCGAGGAGCACGCCGCCGAAGACGGGCACGCTCGCGCCGCACACGCCGCTGCGACCGGCGGCCGCGGTGACGGGGATCCGGGCCTCGTTGCAGAGCCGCAGCACGGCTTGGACCTGCGCGGTGTCGTGCGGCTGTACGACGACCGACGCCTGCACCGCGACCTGCGCGTCGAGCGCCCAGATCATCGCGAGCGGCCACCAGTCGCGACTCGCGGCCGCGACCGCGGTGCTCTCGTCGATCACCTCGGCCCCTGTTGCGCGCAGGCGCTTGCGTGTCGCGTCGTCGACTTCGACGCGTCGGGTCTGCAGGTGATCGCGGATGTCGCCGCCGCCGAAGGCGATGGGAGGCGTGGGAGCCCCCCGGTTCGTCTGCACGCGGGGAGACTACGGAATCACGACGGTGGGTGCGACAGTGCGTCGAGCGCCGTCTCCGGAAGCCCGCCCGCGAGCCGTTCCTCCGCCACCAACGCCCGGTATCGCGCGATCTGACGTTCGCGTTCGTCGTCCGACCATCCGAGCTCGCCGGCCATCAGCGTGGCGACGTCATCGGCGGCCGCGGCCGAGGCGTCGCGCGCCAACAGTCGCGCGCGTGTGCGGCGCGAGAGCACGTCGTCGACCGTGCGGGCCATCTCGGCCCGCGCCGCGTACACGACCTCGGCACGCGAGTACGGAAGTTGCTCGATCAACGCGCGTGCGAGCTGCGGGTCGGACCGCTCGAGCGCCGCGACCTCGCGTCCGTCGGCGCCGTACCGCTCGCTCAGGTTCTTCGGGATGTCGGCGGCATCCCAGCCTTCCGCACCCTGCAGCACGATCCGTTTCGTGCGGCTGTGGCCGCCGTGGCCGAGCACCTTGACCACCTCGTCGACCGCGTCGGCCGCCATCCGGCGGTACGTGGTGAGCTTGCCGCCCGTGACGCTGACCACCCCGCCGGCTGAGGTGTGCACCGAGTGGCGG
>JALYLU010000517.1 GCA_030774075.1 Actinomycetota bacterium
ACTTCGCGCTGATTGATCAGCGAGCGCTTGTGCGTGTGCAGGAACTCGATCGGGTCCTCGACCGTCATGATGTGCACCGAGCGCTCGCGGTTCACGATGTCGATCAGCGACGCCAGCGTGGTCGACCTCCCAGAACCGGTCGGACCGGTCACGAGAACGAGACCGCGCGGCATGTGCGCCCACGCCTGCACTGCGGGTGCGATCCCGAGGCGCTCGAAGTCGACGATGTCGTACGGGATGGCACGCATCACGCACCCGACGGAGTCGCGCTGGACGAACACGTTCACGCGAAAACGCCCGCGACCCGGAAGCGCGTACGACGTATCGAGCTCGAGGTTGTCCTCGAACTTTTCGCGTTGCTTCTGCGTGAGGATCGAGAACACCATCTGACGGATCTGCGAGCCATTGAAGATCGGCAAGTCCGTGACCGGGCGCAGATCGCCGTTTACGCGGATGACCGGCGGCGAGCCCGACGCGAGGTGGAGGTCGGAACCGCCCCACTGGATGACGAGGTCGAGGAGATCGTTGATGTGCAGGTCGTCCTCGAGCTGCTCGTCGCCGACCACGACGTCCGAGCCGAACTCGGTCACCTCGCCGTCGCCGGCGCCGTAGATCATCGCGATGGCCCGCATGAGCTCACTGCGGTCGGCGACCGCGGGGATGACCTCGAAGGAGGTCGCGTGACCGACCGCGTTCAGCGCGGTATCACTCGGAGGCTCCGCGAAGGCGACGACGAGCTTTTGACCTTCGAAGTCGACCGGCACCGCGAGGTACTGGCGGGCGAGCTCGGCCGACAGCGTCTCGGGAGCGTCCTGGTGGATCGGCGTATCGAGAAAATCGACGAACCGCACCCCCATCTGCTCGGCGAGCGCGGCCGTGAGGTCCTTGCTCCCGACGAGGGCCAGCCGCAACAGCACGGACGGCAGGGCTTCCTTGTTGCGCTCCGACTCCTCGATGGCTTGCTCGAGGTCGTCTCGCGACAGAACGTGTCGGTCGACGAGCGTCTCGCCGAATCGTCGCGCCTGGTTGGCCAGCATATGTGTAGTCCCCTCAGAAGCTCTGGGCTGACCTCATATCGGCGACACTTGGGCCCCGCTGAAGACCAGTGTGGGACCAAAATTCACGCAGCTCAGGAAGCTCACGCGACGACGCGGAAGATCTCCTCCAGCGAGGTCATGCCCATCCCGGCCTTGCGCAGACCGTCGGAGCGCATCGACAGCATGCCCTGCATCAATGCGACTTTTTGGATGTCTTCGGACGAACGACGCTCGATGACGAGGCGCTCGAGCTCTTCCGACATGACCATGACCTCGTGAATTCCGAACCGGCCGCGGTAGCCCGTGCGCCCGCACGACCCGCAGCCGATCGACCGGTGCAGCGTCGGCCATTCGCCGGCGTCGAGCTCCTCGGCCGGCCAGCCGGCTTCGGTGAGCTCGGCCTCGGTCGGCTGGAAGGGCTCCTTGCACTTGTCGCAGAGTCTGCGGGCGAGCCGCTGCGCGACCACGCAGTCGAGCGCGCTGGTCACGAGGAACGGCTCGATTCCCATCTCGACGAGCCGCATCGGCGTCGACGAGGCGTCGTTCGTGTGCAGCGTCGAGAGCACAAGGTGACCGGTGAGCGCGGCTTCGATGCCGATGACCGCGGTTTCCTTGTCGCGGATCTCGCCGACGAGGACGATGTCGGGGTCGGCGCGCAGGATCGAGCGCAGCGCGCTCGGGAACGTGAGGCCGGCCTTCGGGTGAATTTGGACTTGATTGATCCCCGGCAGGCGATACTCGACCGGGTCCTCGACCGTGATGATGTTGCGGTCGGGTGTGTTCAGCTGGTTGAGGGTCGAATACAGCGTCGTCGACTTGCCCGAACCGGTGGGACCGGTGACGAGGATCGTGCCGTACGGCTTGGTGTAGCACGCCTCGAATCGCGCGTGTGCCTCCGGCAGAAAGCCGAGATCCTCGAGTTTGAGCACCGCCTGGCTCTTGTCGAGGATGCGCATCACGACCTTCTCGCCGTACACGGTCGGAAGGGTCGCGACCCGCAAATCGATGCTGCGACCGCTGATCTTCATGGTGATGCGACCGTCTTGAGGTACCCGTCGTTCGGCGATGTTGATGTCGGCCATGACCTTGAGGCGGGAGATCACACCGGCCTGGATGCTGCGCGGCGATCGCATCACCTCGTGCAGCACACCGTCGATCCGGAAACGGATGCGCAGATCGCTCTCGTTCGGCTCGACGTGGATATCCGAGGCTCGGTCGGCGACGGCCTGGTTGACGAGCAGGTTGACGAACTTGACGATCGGCGCGTCCTCGACGATCTCGGAGAGTCCCGCGAGATCGGTCTCGTCGTCGGCCTCGTCGGTCGCAGCTTGCATGACCTCGTCGACCTCGCCGTCGACCCGGAAGAACCGCTCGATCGTCTCGATGATCTGGCTGGCCGTCGCGACGACGGTGCGCACGTCGGCGCCGGCGAGTGCCCGGATGTCGTCGACCGCGAAGACGTTGGACGGATCGGCCATCGCGACGACGAGCTTGCCGTCCTCCCAGCCGACGGGGATGGCCTGGTACCGGCGGGCGAGCGCCTCGCTGACGAGCGCGGCGACCGAGCCGTCTATCGTTCGCTCGTTGAGATCGACGAACTCCAGGCCGACCTGGCGCGCGAGCGTCCGCACGAGCTCGGCCTCGGAGATCGTGCCCTGCTCGATGAGCAATCGCCCCAGGGGCTTTCCGCTCCGCGCCTGTTCTACGACCGCCGCGTCGAGCTGGGCCTCCGTCAGGAGCCCTTCGTCGATCAGCAGCGAGCCGAGTGGCGTTCCGTCCGACAAAACCGCACCGCCTCCCGCTCCGCGCGAACGCTGGGAGTATCGGCACTGCGCGTGGCCCGCTGTATCAGGATCTCACTCTCCGTCCCGCCTGGGCGGGGCGACGACGGCACGCAGGTACTGAGCGCGCGCAGGCCGAGGGAGCGGGAGGAGGAATCGATCAGACGTCGCGGAGACCGGAGAGCGCACTCAGGTAGCGGCCTTTGTCCGCCGGGTCGAACTCGCGCTCCGCGTCGTCGCCGACTCCCGGACCGGGGTGCGGCGATTCGACGCCGGGGCCATAGGGCGCCTCGGGGTCGACCGCGAGTTCGGCCGCGCGCTTGCGCGTCCCGTTCGCGCGGCCCGCGGCCGGGGCGGCCGGCGCCGGACCGACGTTCACCGCGCCCGCGTCGACCAACGCCAGGACGGCGTGGCACACGTCGAGCACTCCTCGGCCGGTCTTTTTGGCGAGATCCCGAACGGTCCGGCGACCGTCGAGGGCGACGATGAGCTGCCAGCGCTCGCGGTCGACCGTCAGCTCGGGGACGCCGAGGTCGTCGGCGAGCCGGATCCGGCATTCGAGCGACGGGATCACGGCCTGGATCTCCCGCCATTCCCCTACCAGGCGGCCGAGCTCGTCGATCGCCACCTCGAGATCGACGGTCTCGGCACAGGCCCACGGCGCTTCCTCGGGTCCGAAGCGGAACGCCCCGTCTTCGGTGCGCTCGACCGCGAAACAGATGTCGACGACGCGCGCAAGAAGCGCGGGCGCATTGCCGAGCGGGTCTCCGGCGTCACTCGACTCCGCGGCACAGCACCGGCCGTCCACGAGGTATACGACCGCCGACGAGTTGGCCGCGTCCAGCCACAGCGCACCGCTCTTGCGCGATTGCGCGAGCAGACCGAGCAGCTCCGGCAGAGCGAGCGTTTCCAGCGTTCCTTGCAGCACGACGGTCCCCCCGGGACGACTCTGATCCTCTCCGTCCATCGACGAGGAGGCCCGCGCGCCTTGAGCACAAACCTCCAGGTCTTGACGAGCGCGCGGTGCCTTTGGGTGCGAGCGCACCGTTCAGGCCGAGGGGGCGGGGCGCAACGCGTGCT
>JALYLU010000518.1 GCA_030774075.1 Actinomycetota bacterium
GCACTGCGTCGCGGTCGCGGCGGCCTTGCGCTTGCAGCGACCGGTCAAGTGGGTCGAGACCCGTTCCGAGAACCTGATCTCGATGCCGCACGGTCGCGGGCAGGTGCAATACGTGCAGCTCGGATGCAAGCGCGACGGCACGATCGTCGGCATGCGATGCCAGATCGTCGCCGACGCGGGCGCGTACGCGGGCTTCGGCGGTGCGCTCGCGATGGGACCGACCCGCATGATGGCCCAGGGCGTGTATCGCATCCCCAGGATCTCCTACGAGTGCGCGGTCGCGCTGACGAACACTACGCCGATGGGCGCGTTTCGGGGCGCGGGCCGCCCCGAGGCTGCCGCGATGCTCGAACGCATCATCGACATCGCCGCGGCCGAGCTCGGCATCGATCCCGCCGAGATCCGCCGACGTAACTTCCTCCGGCCCGACGAGTTTCCCTATAGAACGGTCATGCGCACCGAGTACGACAGCGGCGACTATGACGCCGCGCTCACCGAAGCGTTGCGCGTCGCCGGCTACGACGAGCTGCGGCGTGAGCAATCCGAGCGAAGAGCGCGCGGCGACCGGGTCGTCCTCGGGATCGGCGTGAGCGCGTACGTGGAGATCACCGCGGGGGGCGGGGGCGCGGAGTACGGATCGGTGACGGTGAACGCCGATGGCACGGCGACGATCCGCGTCGGTACCTCCGCCCACGGCCAGGGTCACGCCACCTCGTTCGCAATGATCGTGGCCGACCGGATGCAGATCCCGCTCGAGAGCATCCGTTTCGTGCAGTCGGACACGGCGGAAGTTCCGACCGGCGGGGGCACCGGCGGCTCGCGCTCGTTGCAGCTCGGCGGCTCCGCCGTGCTGAATGCGACCGACGGGGTGATCGCGCAGGCCCGTGAGGTCGCGGCGACGATGCTCGAGGCCAATCCCGACGACGTCGTCGTGATGGACGGCGGCGTGGGCGTGGCCGGAGTCCCCGCGAGCGCGCTCACGTGGGCACAGCTCGCGCAGCGCGAACCGATCCGGGCGATATCCAACTTCGAGCAGGAGGGTGCGACATTCCCCTTCGGTGCGCACGTCGCCGTCGTGGAGGTCGATCTCGACACCGGCCGCGTCACGCCGATCCGGCACGTCGCGGTCGACGACTGCGGGCGCATCCTCAACCCGCTCATCGTGACCGGTCAGCAACACGGTGGCATCGCGCAAGGGGTGGCGCGGGCGCTTTGGGAGCAGTACGTGTACGACGACGACGGCAACCCGCTCACGTCGACGCTCACCGACTACGCGATGCCGAGCGCAGCCGAGCTGCCGTCGTTCGAGGCCTCGAACACCGAGACGCCGTCGCCCCGCAACGCCCTCGGCGCCAAGGGGATCGGAGAGTCGGGAACGATCGGTTCGACGCCCGCGGTGCAGAGCGCGGTCGTTGACGCCCTCAGCCATTTGGGGGTGCGTCACATCGACATTCCGTGCACTGCTGAGCGCGTCTGGGCCGCGGTGCGCGACGCGGAGGCCGGGCGACCGGCGTCACCGTGGCGCGATCCGCCGGCAATCTTCGACAACCTGAGTGCTCCAAAGGTCCGCGCCGATGCCGAAGCCGTCGACATCTGACCGAGAGATGATCGTTCCGTCGCTGCTCCGGGCGCGTTCGAGCGACGAGTACTCGCCATTGCCCTGGTCGGCGGCCGATCGGGTGGCGATCGCGCGATACGACGCGATCTCCTCCGTCGCGGCCCGCGGTCTCGGGCGATCAGCGCGGGAGTATGCCGTCGACCGCCGGGGGACAGCCGCAACGCTGCGGGCGCTCGACGTCGCCCACGGCGGCGGTTTCTACGCGGTGCCCGAGCGCGCGACGCGCGACCTCGACGACGCCGAAGCCGCGTTCGGCGGCACGGGCCCGGTCGTCGACGTGCAGACACATCTCGTCGACCCCGCGCGCTGGAGCGGCGCGGGCGCGGACGCGCTCGCCGGGTTCTTGCGCATGGCCGATCCCGACCGCTGGGCGGACGAGATCGACCCGCGCGCGATCGACGGTGCCGCGTGGGCCGCGCTCGTCTTCGGCGCGTCGGAGACGTCGGTGGCCTTGCTCACGTCGACGCCGGGCCGGGCCGACGTCAATGTGCTCACCAACCGGCAAATCGCGGCCGCGCGCGACGTTGTCGAACGTTACGCCGGAACCGGGCGCGTGCTCACGCACACGATCGTGCACCCCAACCTGGGTCCGGGGGAGCTGGACGCCATGGTCGACTGGAGCTCGACGCTGCACCCGTCGGGATGGAAGTGCTACACGCTGTGGGGCCCGGCGACGAAGGGATCGCCGAGTGGCGGTTGGTTCCTCGACGACGACGAGGTGGGCTTCCCGTTCCTCGAGCGGGTGCGCGCCCTCGGGCCACGCGTCGTCGCGACCCACAAGGGTCTCGGTGGTCCGGTCCCCGACGCGTCCGTCGCGGCGGCGTCGCCCCGCGACATCGGGCCCGCGGCGGCGGCCTTTCCCGACGTGACGTTCGTGGTGTACCACTCGGGCTACGAGCGGAACCCGGGTGGGCAGGAAGGTCCCTACGACCCCGAGAGCGCGCAGCCGGCCGAGGGTGTCGACCGGCTCTTGCGCACACTGGCCGGCGCGGGCATCGGCCCGGGCGGGAACGTGTACGCGGAGCTGGGGACCACTTGGTTCCTGATGCTGCGCCGGCCGTCGGAGGCCGCGCACGTTCTCGGGAAGCTGCTCGTCGCGCTCGGCTCGGAGCGCATCGTGTGGGGAACAGATTGCGCCTGGTACGGCTCACCACAACCGTTGATCGATGCGTTCCGCGCGTTCGTCATCCCCGCGGAGATGCAGGCGCAGTTCGGCTATCCGGCGCTGACTGCGGAGATCAAAGAGCGCATTCTCAGTACGAACGCGCAAGCGTTGTACGGGTTCACGGCCCGGGAGCGCGCCGAAGGTGATTGGGCTGCGAACGCGGCTGTCGAGCTGCAGCGCGCGATCACGGGCGCCGAGGTTGCGCCCGAGGGCCCGAGCTGACAACGATCTCCGCATTCCGACCATCAGCGCGAACGGCATACGCGTCTACTACGAGCGCAGTGGAAGCGGTCCGCGGTTGTTGTTCCTGAATGGTTCGGGCTCGACGCTCGCGACGTCGGCGTTGCCGATCGCGCCGTTCGCGGCGGGCTTCGACGTCGTCGCGCACTCGGTTGGGAGCGGTGCCGCATGATCGGTGTGAGCTTCGGCGGAATGGTCGCACAGGAGCTCGCGCTCACCGCGCCCGATCGGGTCGAACGCCTGGCCCTGTGTTGTACGTCTCCCGGCGGAGCCGGTGGCGCGTCCTACCCGTTGCAAGAGCCGGCCGAGCTGCCGGTCGACCAACGCGCCGAGGTCGGAACCCGGCTCTTCGACACCCGTTTCGACGCCGACTGGCTCGCCACCCACCCCGCCGATCGCGGGCTGGCCGACATGATGGCCGCGCGCCGGAGCGAGTCTGCGAAAACCGCGGACCAACTGCGCGGCGAAGCGGAGCAACTGCAGGCGCGCGCGGAACACGACGTGTGCGATCGCCTCCATGTCGTCGCCTGTCCGACGCTCGTCGCGGGCGGCTACTACGACGGCATCGCGCCGGTCGCCAACAGCAAGGCGATCGCCGCGCGCGTGCCGCACGCCGAGTTGCGTCTGTACGAAGGCGGGCACGCATTCTTCGCCCAGGACTCGCGCGCGCTTCCTGACATCCTGGACTTTCTCGCGGGCGATCCCGAGCGGACGTCGTACTGAGCGACACCGAGCGCAGGCACGGTCAGCTCGCGTTCAACTCGGCGACGAGCTTCGCGGGGGCGACGCACGTATAGGCATCGATGAGGATCTGCTCGATCTCTTTCCAGTCGACCTTGCGGTCGAGCCGCACGCCGATCCAACCGC